>JANORE010000001.1:0-9313 GCA_031415155.1 Akkermansiaceae bacterium
GTCACCACCAAAAACAGCGGCAAGAGTTGGTAATACGATCGCCGCACCAGCCGATCCAAAATTACCCCATCCGCCGTAAATTCCTTCTGCCATACCGACTTGGCGAGCTGGAAACCATTCTCCGACGAGGCGGATTCCCACCACGAATCCAGCTCCCACAAAGCCCATCAAGAAACGCGCAAATGCTAGCTGCTCAAATGTTTGGGCTAGCGCAAAGAAAGAACAAAGAATGCCGGCGGAGGCCAGTAAAATGGAGTAAGTCGCTCGTGGCCCAAATTTATCAACTAAGATTCCAATAATAATTCGCGATGGAATGGTGAGAGCGACATTTAAGATGAGCAATGCCTTCCACTGAGCCTCGCTCATGTGAAAAGTAGCCATGATGGATGACTTGAATGGCGCGTGGCTAAACCATAGGACGAATGTTAAGAAAAACGCAAACCAACTGAAATGAAGGGTGCTGATCGAAGGTGATTTGAAATTGAAAAGATTGAGTTTCCCGTCGGAAGGAGATGAAGAAAGAGCCATGAGAAAATAGAATAAATAATATTTGTTAGATTAGTTCTGCTGCATGATAAAGGTCTTCCCGAAAAATTCGTGAAAGTGCGCCGCAGGTACCATCTGGAATCATTCCTGCATTCCGAAGTTCAGAGAGAATCCAAGATGCTTTATCCATGCTTGGTCGATTGGTAGAATTGCCATGGAAGATATGGAATCCAGCTGCACTCACATGGTCGATGCCATTATTAAATATCGGGCCTAGGCTATTTCTAAGTACGTCGGGTGAGGTACCTGCATAGTTTTTCTGTGCAAGAATCGCGATGAGATCTTCGCGAAATTCGGGGGCTTGGCATAACTTACATGCTTCCATCAAGGAGGCGATCAATGAGATGGATTCATCTCGGTGTTCACGCAGGAAGTTACCTGAAACGAGGAGGATTTTCTCCGGATGGCCATGAGCAATTTCTGCGGAAGTGATCGGGCACCAGCCAGTTCCCGCCATGATGGATTCTGAATTCCATGGCTCTCCGACGCAGTAGCCATCGATGTGGCCAGCCTGCAATGAGCGAGGCATCAATGACGGAGGCAGAAAAATAATTTCGACATGCTCTGGAAATACGACGCGATGGCGACTCAGCCAATTCCTCAGCAACGTATAATGCGAAGAGTAGCGGTGAGTGACGGCAAGTGTGAAAGGACGTTCTTTTTTCCAGCCGTGCGTCAAATAGTGCAACAAGCCTTCGCCACGACCAATTTTACTTGGGCCGATGTCGGTCGATAGCGTGATGGCATTACCGTGCAGATTTAGCACCATCGGCACGGCCACTTCGCAACGCATCTCATTGATACCGAGTCCGAGAGCCAGCGCGATTCCAGCGATGGATTGTGCGGCATCGAGATGGCCATAAATGATTTTGTCGCGCACGCTGGCCCAGCCAAGTTCACGCGAGAGCTCGACATCGAGTCCACGTCTTTTAAAAATTCCTGTTTCTTGGGCGACCGCGATCGGAGCGCAATCACTCAGCGGAACAAAGCCCAAGCGAAGTTTGGATTGAGTAGGGAGATTTCGGATTGGAGCGACCATCGTCGACTCATCTAGCGGGATGAATGCCAAGTTTTAAGAAATTCCAGAAGTGAGACTAATTTTTTATTCATCAAGGAATGAATGCATTTCATAATTTGATCATAGGGATGCAATCATTCGGCCTCGGTAGCGGATTTCCCGAAAAGGAAGTTCACCATTCATTTTTTCACCGTATTTCAGCGGTCTCTCTTGACCAACCCTTATCAGCAATTTCCCGGATCGTTTGCTGGAAACTAGGGATCCAGAGTCCTTCACGAGCGATCTGCTCACCATCTCGCGGGAATCTAGCGGAATCGAGAATCCGCTCCGCGAGGTGAAAACAGAGCCACGCTCGCCATGATCTGATCTCGCGGCGAGGTCCGCTCATGCGGCTGGCGAGATGTTGAAAATGGCGGACAGGATTGCCCAGATAGCCGCAATCTCCTTGAGCCGCGATTTCGATGACCCACCGCAACGCGCGGTATGGCGGCGGGTAGTCGCGCAATACTGGATCATCCGCTGCGAGATCTGCCATCCAAGATTTATTCAGTTGGAGTATCGCCTGAGCAGGCTTGCCAGCAAGCCACTGAGATTGCGCATATCGCAAGGCATCCAGGTAAAAATCGGCACCCTTGTTCTCGCCATGGCGACGCGTGATCGAGAAATCACAAGCTCCAGAAACTTCTGGTAACCAAGGGCATTTTGGGTTCTGAAAACTCACTCCGGCTTATTTTTTCCGGATGTGCCAGATCTCAACGAGCTGGTTACGCTCTGGAACTCGGCTGCTGAAGCGATCCGTTTGACCAAGATACACCGCTTGGGTGAACTGGCCTGGGCGTTTAATTGCGGAGCAAATCTGCGCAGCGGTGGTTGCCCGGTCTGAGGAAAGCGTGCGATTACTATCTACATTTCCAGTCTCTGAGGCGTAGCCGATGGCTAACAGAAGATCGCCATCAGGAATCTCAGTCATGAGACTTCGGACCGTTTCTTGATCTTCTGGAGTCAGCACGCTGGATCCTGTCGCGAAGCTGAGTGTCTTCACCACGTTGGCGCCGAGCTTCACGCCCAGACTGCTATAAGATGAAGTTAGATCTGAGTCGGGACGATTTTCTAACTCACGCAAACTACGGAATAATTCCACCGCAGCAGGCAGAAGTTCGTTTTCAGAGCTGGCGAATAGTTTCACCTTTGAGGCTTCGCCTTCCAATTCCTTGACGCGGTTTTCATAAAAATCTTTGGCGCGGAGTGCTTCATCGAGTCGGCGTTGAAGGTTCGCCATATCATCGACGGACGCGGCCTCACTCATGCCCTGCATTTTTTTGAGGGAGGATCTGTATTGATCATCGAGAGCTTGATAACTCGCTTTCAAATTTTGCAACTCGCGGCTCAGTATTTCGGAGTTCGTGCTCCGGCTCAACGCACCACCCAGCTCAGTCGTGAGGCGAGTATTTTCGGTGGCGAGAGTCTGGCGGAGTTTCTCGGAACGGATCATTTCCATCATTTTCGCAGAAAGTTCCATGTCTTTTTCTGCGAGCATCTTTTGATAACTCTCTGCTAATGAGACGAGCGTGCCGGCATCTTTTTTCAATCGATTCGCGATGTTTTCGATGGGTTCGGCACCTCCTTCAAGCGGACGCAAGCCTTCAGCCATTCGTTGGCGGTTCAACTCATTTTGCGTCGCATTCAGTTCTGCTTGGGCCTTCAGCACTTCAGCGTCGGTATCTCCCGAGCGAACACTGCCACCTCTAAGAACCATGGCGATGAGAACGCCGAGCAGAGCAATGATGACAAAGCCCAGAGCGAGCGCGGGTGTTACGTTCGATTTCGAGGTGGATGGGTCGCTGGGTGAGTGCTCAACGGCTCGATTATCAAGATCCACATGTGATTTATCATCCGACATGCAGGGAGGTTGCCCACCCTAAGCGGCCAGTGTCAACTCACTGCTTTTTCTCAACGGCCGTTCAGCAAACGCAGAAAATCCTGAGGCTGATCAAAAAGGTAGTCTGGCTCGGAAGCGGCGAGTGATTCACGAGAGTTAAATCCCCAAGTCACTGCTGCAACTGGAATTCCAGCTTTTTGCGAAGCTTTCACATCTCGTAATTCATCGCCGATGTAGAGTAGCTCCTCAGGTTTTAGCGAAAATGTCTTGCGGATCGCTTTCAGATGTTTGGCCTTGCCGGTGAGTTTCGAGGTGGAGGAAATGAAATCGAACTGCTCGCGGAGACCGTGAGTTCTCAAGAAAAGATCGACGTTGGCAGTCGCATTTGAAGTGAGAATCCCAAAACTCCTCACATGCCGCCGCAGCTCGACCAGAACTTCCGCCATGCCGACGATAAGCTGAAGCTGCGTGATATTCGTCCGCATCATCAATGTGCCGCGTGTAATCAGCGCAGGGACACGGCGCTTAGGAATCTCCAGATGATCCAGCAGTTCCTTCAATGAAAGATGTCGCAGATGGTCCAGCTCGTGTTCAGCGACTTCGCGGATGCCATAGTCAGGCGCGATCTTATTAAAAATCCGTCGCGTCTCGCCCAACGTATCCGCGATGGTGCCATCGAAATCAAAAACTATGGTTTTATAAATCATGGTGATTGCTTATTGATAGCCATGTTTTCCCGCACTAGACCAGCGGCAAATTTGGATGAATGTCTTCGCTCAAAGGCGAGCGTTCACCCGCGAGATGTCGTAATAAAGCCGCAAAGGCAATCATTGCTGCATTGTCCGTGCAGAAAGTTGGCGGCGCGACGGAGATTTCTAACCCTTCACAATCTCCAGCCTCTTGGAACGCATGGCGCAGTGCTTGGTTTAGGCTCACACCGCCGGAAAGAGCAATTTTGCGGCGACCTGTTTCCTTAGCGGCACGCAGTGTTTTGTGGATGAGAATATCGATGACCGCTTGTTGGAATGAGGCGGCGAGATCGGCCACGGGCAGCTCACCGGGTTCTTTTTGAAGCGTGTAGAGCACCGCTGTTTTTAAGCCGGAAAATGAGAAATCGAGATGTGGCTCATGCACCATCGAGCGTGGGAAATCATAGGCTTTGGGATTTCCGCTCAGGGCGATTTTCTCAATCTCGGGTCCGCCGGGGTATCGTAGTCCTAACATTTTCCCGACCTTATCGTATGCTTCGCCCGCCGCGTCATCGCGAGTGCTACCAAGTTTCCGATAGCGGCCCGGGCCTTCGACATCTAACAACAATGTGTGCCCGCCAGAAACGATCAGGGCCACGTGCGGTGGCACTGAGGTTTGATCCAGAAATGGCGAAAGCAAATGCCCTTCGAGGTGATTGATTCCTAGAAATGGCCGCCTCGCAGCGCAGGCCATCCCTTTTGCCGCCGTGCTGCCGATCAATAACGAAGATGCCAGTCCTGGCCCCGTCGTCGCCGCGAAGGCATCGATTTCCTGAATTCTAACACCCGCTTCTTGCAGTGCTTTTTCGACAAGTCCGCGCAAGTGCAGCGAGTGATTTCGAGACGCCAACTCAGGTACCACTCCACCATGTTCGCGGTGCAGCGGAATTTGTGAGTGGATTTTCGAAGCGAGCACCTCAGTCGGCTGACCCACCGAGCCACGGACGATGGCAACCGCCGTTTCATCACAGGAAGATTCAATCGCTAACAGCAGTGCCACGGGGAATATTTATAGAAATGAATGAATATAAACCGAACAAAAAAATCGAAAGGCACCTTGGAAGGATTGTCTTATTGTTAGGTGGTGGTTTATTTATCCTTAATCTCACCATTGCTGGTGGGGAAAAATATCCCAAATCTTCAGAGGGTAAGGAGATTCGAGTGAAACATCGGTGATCAAAAATCGTGATTCATCCGCCAATTTGAACATGAGTCTCTATGATTTTGCTGACATCTTTATTTTGCGCAGTCACCGAAAAAACGAGCGGCGAGGTGATGGGCTGCCTGAGTGGGGTGATCAATCCGTCAGTGAGGCGGTAAATCCAGCTATGAATCGAGATTTTTTGCCCACGTTCCCAAGCATCTTCAAGGATCGTGGTATGGGCGACGTGCCGCGCTTGTGCCAGAACGTTCAACTCGCAAAGCCGATCCACCGCCTCATCAGGTGCAAGAGCATCCAGTTCCGTGCGGTGCATCCGGCTCAGCGTGCGGATTCCAGCCAACCAGTTATCGATCATTCCATGGCGGAAATTTTCCAGAGCCGCCCGCACACCACCACATCCGTAGTGGCCGCAAACGATGATGTGTTTCACTTTTAAGACATCCACTGCGTATTGGATGACCGCGAGGACGTTGAAATCCGTTTCTGCAACGACGTTGGCGACGTTCCGATGGACAAAAATTTCGCCCGGCGCGAGGCCAGTGATTTGATTGGCTGGCACGCGGCTATCCGAGCAGCCGATCCAGAGATATTCTGGAGATTGCTGATCAGCGAGTTTTCGAAAAAAATCAGGATCGCTGGCACGGATGGACTCCGCCCAATTGCGGTTGTTTTCCAGAAGATGATTGAGTCGTTCCATGGTGGTGTATGAGTGGCAAATCAGTGGTTGGATGCAAATAGATATATTGATTTTATTTTAACTCCCGACGAAGCTCGACGATGTCTCCTCGAATTTCGAGGGCGGAGCGGCAAATGTGCTCAAGGGCCGCACGCTGATCCGAATCTTGCTCCAATTCTATCAGTTTCTGACACGCTCCTACGGCTTCATTGAGCCAGCTAAGACAACGCTTGAGCACGGCTAAAATGAAACCTGCTTCTGGCACATCGTCATCATCTCTTCCACGGAGCACTCCGGCAAGCTTACCGCTTACTTGGAGAAGATTTGAAATGAGATCGTATGAAGGTGTTTCTGGTCCGGCATCTTTCTCGATGATATCCATCGCTCGCATGGCAAGCTCTTGCGCTTTTATTTGCAGCGGATGCTCTTCTTCACCAAATGATGAGCTATCTAAATCAATAAAGTCGTCGTCGTCATCTTCGTCGGAGCCTAACGAAATTCTCTCCATGTCTTCGTCATCGTCATCATCCTCACCTGCTTCATCCCGCTCGGCCAAGGCATCTAACAAACCATCCCAGCCCATGACGAAAGCTTCTTTCTGCTCACTGTCGATGTCCTCCATGTATTTTTCTAACACTTCTTGGTAGGCGTCCGTCAATCGGTCGGATTCTTTGAGCCGTGCTTCCCAGGCGAATTCATCGAGTTCGCAGGAAACATCTGCCACGGTGTCATCTGGATCTTCGCGCTGGATGATGTGTGCCATGAAATCACGCATCGCGTTCAAATTTGCCAATTTCTGTGCATCTTCGGCATCCTCATCCATTTGCCACTCATGTGGAAAAATCGTCAGCTTGTAGTCTGATGTTTCGATCACGACACGCCCGTTGATTTCGCTAAACCATTCGAGATACAGAGTGTTCCGCCACTCGTGAGGAATTTCTAGGTTGTTCTGATAGAGATTGTGAAATTCTTCCTCACTGACTGTCGGGACTTTATTTTTCTTAGAAGCTGTCATGTCACCGATGATTCCTGCTTGGTCGATGTCTAGTTCTTCTGAGTCTGGCCCGGCCCTCGGCCAAGGATTTTCGAACTCCAATCGAGTTCCGGCTAAGTCTCGCCAGCAATCACCATCGAGCGAAAGGATCAATGGCTCGTCTCGACCCATCAGCCAGATCCGCCCCGTGGTAAGGCCTTCCACGGTGTTATCAATTTCACCATGATCGACCGCTTCTTCAATCCTCCATGCCATGGCGGCCATTGTCCACGATGCCGGGACCAGCCGTCAAGTAGGGGTCTTCAAGGATTTTTATATCATGCCGCGTATGATGATTTGTGGAAATGTGGCTGGAGCGTCTCACCGCAAGCACTTTCCGGCATAAGCATTTCCACAAATCCTCATGCGCAGCAGTCTAGGTTACATGCACCTCATGGCTCCATTTTACAGAGTTTATGACGCAGTTCGCTAATTTGAGATGTCATGGCAGACAATTGCCCTTCGAGTTCGGTCAAATCAAGCAAGACGCTGTCTTTTTCCGACTTCCCCTGTTTCGCCTCTTTGAATTCCTGCACCTCGACGCGCATCTCCGACATGCTGTTCATGATGACACCGATGAAGAGATTCAACATGATCATGGTTCCGAGCAGGATAAAGCTCACGAAATAAATCGCGGCGATGGCGGGCGATGATCCTTGGGCACTGACGTAAAGATGCTTCCAATCGTCGAGGGTGATCGTCTGAAATAGCGTGAGGAAGGCTAGAGATAGACTGCCGAAGTGCTCCGCATCATGAGGGCCGAAGAAATGCACGCCGATGATTGCGTAGATGTAGAACATCAGACCCAGAAGTAGGCCCACATAACCCATGGATGCAAAACTCTTGAACAAAGCTCCTACGAGAAGCTGGAGCTTCGGCAAGGCCGTGATGAGACGAAGCAGGCGCAATGTCCTACCAAGTCGTAGAACAACTGCGAACTGCGAATCCATCGGCAGAAGACAGAGCACCACGATCGTGAAATCAAAGACGTTCCAACCATCACGGAAATAGTCGAGCACCCGCGGGCAGCTAGCGCTGAGTTTCAGCAGGGCTTCGATGATGAATATGCCAAGAACGAGGGTATCGAGCGTGCCAAGCAGAGTCCCGTGTGCAGCCACCATGGAGGCGTCTGTCTCAATGCCAGCCAGAACTCCGGCCAAGAGAATGGTCGCAATGACCGTCACCCGGAATGACCGGGAGTCCGTAATTTTTCTGGCGATCAGATTCATGGTTTGGCGGTTTCCAAAAGGTGAGATGTGAGTCTAGCCGTCGAGAAGAGTGCGAGATCCCTCATGCTTGCCTGGGTGATGAACAGGGCATCAGACTGGTGGCTGGTCGAGCTCATGAGGGCTGATTTTGCGGTGCTCATGCCGAAGAACCCTCTTCTTTATGGGGGATCAGGATGGACATCACCGTTGCCACGGCAAGCGTGCCAAGGACGATGACCAGCGAGACCAGCGGATCAATCTTGATGCTTTTGATTTCGCTGGCGCTGAAGCCGAAATCATTGAAATACGGTGGCGCGGCTAGCAGCAGCAGCTTGATGCCAACGAAGGCGAGAATCAAGATCAGGGCAGGCTTGAGGAATCGGAATTTCGAAATCAGCGCAGCCAGGCAGAAATAGAGGGCGCGTAGACCGAGGATCGCGAAAATATTACTGGTGAAGACGATGAAAGGATCCGGAGTGATCGCAAAGATCGCGGGAATCGAATCAACCGCAAACACAAGATCTGTGATTTCCACCATGATGAGTGCAAGGAAGAGAGGAGTGATGGCATAGCGAACAGAGAGTGTGCCGGGCTCCGCAGGAGCGAGGACATCCACGCCGGTCTTGGTATCCTTGATGTAAACGGGAGCCACCGTGCGGCGGGTGAAAAACTTCTGTCCGTCATAGAAATCCACTGTGCGGAAGAAACGCTTGGCAATCCTCACGATGGGATTTTTCCCGGGATCACTGTGGCTCGAGATGAGTGCCATTTTCGCTGCGGTGAGGATCAGAAATACCCCGAAGACAATCAGTATCCATGTGTAGCGCATGATGAGTTCAGCCCCCAGAAAGATCATGGCACCGCGCATGATGAGCGCTCCGACAATGCCCCAGAATAGCACACGATGTTGATATTTTGCGGGGATCGCGAAGTAACCGAAGATCATGGCGATGACGAAGATATTATCCATCGCCAGAGACTTCTCGACGATGTATCCAGTCAGATATTGGATCGCTGCGGTGCCTCCTGTGACCTCGCCCAG
>JANORE010000002.1:0-5493 GCA_031415155.1 Akkermansiaceae bacterium
GGCGAGCCATTCCTCATTTCCATCAGCGTCCGGGGAACGGGTAACGCGACGTTTCCTCTCATCCTTCGGCGCAACGGGAAAACACTCACAGAATCTTCCGTCACTCTCACCCATGGCGCGGCGACTCTCGAATTTACTGACCGGATTCCGCGGGCTGGCGGCTACGAATACCAAGCGGAAATCCGCCCGGAAAACGACGCACATCTTGGAAATAATCAGTCTAACAAATGGATCGAAATCACTGGCGGACCACGCATGGTTTTAGTCACTCGTTACCAAGACGATCCCGTGGCGAAGGCTTTAGCCGCTCTCGACTTCACCGTGGAAACGATCACTGAACCCGCTCAACTCAAGCCTGGACTACTCGCTGGAGCACGAGCCGTGATCTTCAATAACGTTCCAGCACATGAAATTCCGACGGATTTTATGAAATCGTTAGATTTCTTCGTCCGCGAGCAAGGCGGTGGATTTCTCATGGCGGGTGGCGAGCGCTCATTCGGCTCCGGTGGCTATTTCCAATCCCCGATCGATGCACTGCTGCCAGTCTCCATGGAGCTGAAATCGGAACATCGGAAACTCTCGGTCGCACTGGCGATTGTCATGGATCGCTCGGGTTCGATGAGCGTCGGTGTCGGTGGCGGGAAAACGAAGATGGATCTGGCGAACTCGGGTGCTGCCAATGCCATTGATCTGTTAGGCCCGATGGATCAAGTCGCCGTTTTCGCAGTGGATAGCGAGCCCACAACGACAATTCCGCTCACCCGGATCGAAAATAAAAAAGCGGCACTCAGTGCTCGCGTGCGAAAAATCGCCTCATCCGGCGGCGGCATTTACGTCTATAATGGACTCAAGGCCGCGTGGGACGAGCTGAAGAAATCTCCCGCTGGCACGCGCCATGTCATCCTTTTTTCTGATGCCCAAGATTCCGAAGAACCAGGGGATTATAAAAAACTCATCCAAGAAATGACCGACAACGCGGCGACGATTTCTGTCATTGGTCTCGGCACCGATAAAGACGTAGATTCCGCGCTGTTAGTCGATGTCGCCAAACTCGGGAATGGCCGGGTTTTCTTCTCCGATCAACCGATGGATATTCCGAAAATATTTGCTCAAGAAACGGTGACCATCGCCCGCTCCGCCTTCATTAAAGATCTGGTCGGAGCACAGGCCACTGGCCGCTGGGCAGAGATTTCGCCGAAGCAGATCGACTGGTTCACCCAAGCGGATGGTTACAATTTATCCTACGCGCGAGAAGATGCGACCGTTTCGTTAGTTTCAAAGGATGAATACATTGCACCGCTGGTGGCACACGCCCGACGTGGTCTGGGACGGAGCGCGGCAGTTTCATTTCCCCTAGGTGGTGAGTTTTCAGAATCTGCCAGAACTTGGCCCGGCTACGGAGATTTTTTACAAACGATGGGGCGCTTTCTGATGGGAGAAGACACTCCACCGGGCATCGCTTTACGGCATCGGTTAGATGGCACACGTCTCACCCTGGATCTTCTTTATGACACGGAAATCTGGTCTAAAAAACTCTCCACCATGCCGCCGAAGGTTCGACTCCGCGATGACACGGGCGGCGCAACACTCGATCTCCCGTGGCGGCGAATCGCACCCGGACATTTTTCTCTGACTCGTGATCTCGAGGAAGGCAGCATCGTCCGCGGCGCCGTGCAAGTGGGAGAAAATGCACTGCCATTCGGGCCACTCAGTGTGGGTTCCTCGGTGGAATGGAACTTCGAGCCGGAGCGCCTTGCGGAGTTAAGGACCGTTTCGAATCAAACCAAAGGACGTGAACTACTCGATATTTCGAAGGCGTGGTTACGCCCACCTTTTCTCGCAGAAACCTCACTGCGTTTGCCACTCGGGATTCTACTCGTTTTGCTCACTCTCGCCGAAGCATTACTCACCCGAACCGAGTGGAAGTTACCGCAACTGGCATTGCCCAATCGCACGCCAAGAAAACGATCCAATGACGTCGTGCAGGCAAAACATAAACCCCCAGAAATCCCGATTTCACCGATCATCCAAGAAACAGAAATCCCGCAACCGACGATCGCTGAATCAGCTAGAAGTTCCCGCTACCAACGAGCAAAGGATAAGAAATAGCAAGAACCGCATTACGCCAAATTAAATGACACCGGGGAGCCAGCGAAAAAGAAACTGAACGATGAGAACTCCACGATGATGAAAGTCACTCAAAGTCAAAGGATTTACTGCGTGCAGGGAGGAGACGAAAACGACCGCCGTTGGCTTTACGAAGTGGGTCGAAGACACTGTCCATGCCTACGGACTTGATTTGCCAGACCTCTGCCATCAGCTCTCCCAGACGGCCTTTAGGGAAACCACGCTGGTAGAACCAGGCGAGGTATTCTTGAGGAAGGTCCATAATAGGAACTCCTGCGGGTGGATAAACTTTAATTCCGAACTTCCCAAATGGTATCCGAGTCTGGCCAATCTCTATCAGGAGACTACGGAAATCATCTCGATCGATCTCAGTAAAATCTGACACATTGAGAAGTTAGTTTTGGGCAGTCGCTCCGGCTGTCGATTTTACACTGTTAGTCTTCAGTGCTCCTTCGGTCTGACCTTTGAACCAAGAATCGAAGTCCTCTTTCGTGATGACTTCCAAAGTGCCTGCCATGTTGGCATGACCTTCTCCACAGAGCTGAGCGCAAATGACCTTAGTTTCTAGAGTCTTGATCGGCGTGAACCACATCGGGATCTCGGTGCCTGGGATGGCGTCTTGCTGGATACGCATCGGGACGATGCAGTAGTTGTGAATGACGTCTTTGGTGCCGATATTGAGCACGACGGGCTGATCCACCGGAATTTTCAAAATGGAACTGGTGAAATCATCCAGTGCATTTGGATCCGTGTAGTCGATACCGAGCTCATTCGAGCTAGAAATCAGATTGGGATCATTTCTACCAAACTTTTTATCCATGCCCGGGTAGTGATAGGCCCAACCAAATTGATAACCGATGACACGGACACGGTTCGGATTCAGGTCTTGTACCGATTTCCAACTATCCACTCGATCCGCCCAAAGCGGGAAGGCGAAACCAATGAGTAAGACAGCCTCAATAATGATGACGCCAATCTCGATATGACTGGAGAGATGGCTTCTGACGCCTTCATAAGAGGCTTTTGGGTGATTCTTGTGCCAGAATCGGACGATGCAATAGAGGAAAAATAAAGTCCAACCTACGAAAAGCGCGAGCATGAACCAATGAACAACGTCGATAATATGATCTACATCACCACCGTGGGCGGCAAAATTTTCTGGAATGCCTAGAAACTTGGAAGGACTCATGGATAGGGAAATTCTAAACTCTAAATTTAAAAACCGAAAAGCTTAACGAGCAGCCACGCCCGGAATGTAATCGTCGGAAAGAGTGGGATCGAAGTGCTCACTCTGGCGGCGGGCGATACGGAACATGAAAAATCCGATACCACCGAGCATGGTGATGATCACGAACAGCAGGAAGAAAATCGACCAGCCAGCGGCATCACCACCACCAACAACCATGGAGGTCCGGCAGGTGGAGCAGGCAAGGTGTGAAATAATGTTCATGTGAAGATATGTTTTTAAAGATGACAGCGAGTGATTTTCCGATAAAAGCAGATGCCGTAAATTGGCATAATGATCGCACCTATAATACCGATAACGCCAAGCGTGGTGATCGTGACTGACGACTCAGGGGCAAAGCCAAAAGACCATGTCGATAGAAACAAGAACAGCAAGGTGCTCACTGTGACGAAGACGATATGGAATCCTTTGAGTGACATTATGGTTTGATGGCTTTGGAGTCAGTTTCGGGAGAGAAGAATGGATCGACGATGGGATCCCATATCGCAAGGGCCGTTAGAGGCCCGAGACTACAAACCATGCAAAGTCCGGAGCCAAATAGCCAGTAGACGGCTTTTTTCTCGTGGTTTAAATGCATGAAAATAAACGCAACCAAAAATGCCTTCGTCGAGGCAATCGCGAGGCCGAGAACGCAGTCCCACTTGTCGAAACCGTGTTCACCAATGTCCAATGCGGGAACGGTGGCAACGAGAACGGTGAGGATGGTTCCAAGAAATAGAACTCCACCAATGAGCTTATATGCCCGGAGAGATTTTCGGATTGCTTCTGGAGAGTCGCCGGCCATGAGAAGAGGTTGAGAGTGGTTAGTTGAGAGTCAGGAGATAGAAATTACATCAAGTAAAGAATCGGGAAAACGAAGATCCAGACGAGGTCCACGAAGTGCCAAAAGAGGCCGCCGACTTCGACGCGATTGGCCAGCCATTCAGGATTTTCAAGATACATCTTACGACCGAAGAAGAGGTAGTAAGCCAACACAAGGGCACCACCGATGACGTGTAAACCATGCAGTCCCGTCATGGTGAAATAGATGGCATAATAAGTATTCCATGCTGGGGTGAATTTTGCGGCGAAGCCGATTTGCTCACGAGGCACCGAAAAGTGCGGAAAGGTTTCCTTAGAATGGCCATGATCTTCAGCGACGTGACCAGATTTCGCATCAGGATTCCGAGCTACATAGTTCGGCCCCATGAATTCTTCTTTGAGTGAATCCGTGGTGGATAGCTTGATGCCATGCTTCTGTTCACCCATTTTCGCGAGATCCTTCCAACCGATGCGATAGAGTTCTTTATGAGTTGGCACGCGCTCGGGCTTACCATCTTTACCGTAGCCGTAGTCCTTGATGAGTTCTTCTTTGAGTTTTTTCACTTCCCCCTGATGCCAAGCCCAAGCTTCTTTAGCGAACGGGCTGTTTTTGATGAGCCATGAGTTTTCGATCGCGACGATTGGATCGATACCCTTTTGCTCGGCTTTCATGACGAAATGCTGGAAGTCAATGGCATCGACGTTGTGGAAAACCATCGGACTATCTAGCAGTTTTCCGTCAACGACCGTACTATCGCGGAGGGTGGACTTGCCATCAGCCTCTTGAATATCGTGTGGTTTAAATTCCAGTTTCGTAGGTGGCTCGACATTAAAGGAAGCGCTGGAAATTTCGGTGAGGAGTCGGGGAGCGAGAGCTTTCTCGTCGATGCTGACGTCTTTAGCGATTTTCCAATCTGAGACATTAGGGTTAGCAGCATGTGCCTTCACCCATTCGCCACGCAATGCAGAAGTGCGATGGCCACCATTATGACCGCGAGCTGCGAGATGGACCTTCTTAATCCTTTCGAGAAGATCGATGGACAGAGATTCGCCGGCTTTCGCGATGACTTCGGCCACTTGACCTTCTTTTGTAATCGCAGAAATATCTGCGGCTAAAACAATTTTCGAATGATGGTGTTCTGCTTGGCTGAGTAATTCCTCCACCCATGGCTTATAGAAAGTGGTCGTGCTAAAGGTGAGCTTGGACGCTTCGAGGTTGATGATATTTTCCTCGATCTTCTTACCCTTGTGATTGAGCACTTCCTTGCCGTTTTCCATCTCATAGCCAAGGTGGCCTTCGATGACGGTGTAGTCTTTGA
>JANORE010000003.1:0-4470 GCA_031415155.1 Akkermansiaceae bacterium
CGTCAATTTGAATGGTGTTCACCTTGACCACCGCACGGTGCTCCGTGGCGGGGATGTAGATGTCGAAGGGAACTTGTTTGGTTTTTTTTATGGCAATTTTGTGAACGGCGGCAGAACTGCGCTCTTGCCCTCCGAGTAGGCCTCGTTTATACAGCCGAGAGTCATTTTGCCTCGTAACGAGGCTCCGATTTCTCCCGATCATTTCGCAATAACCATTTTGGATGGAAATACCCCGACACAACTCCACATCGACTTCCGGACGCGGCGTCCTACGGCCATCGATTTCTACCGACCCACCGCCGACCAGCGAGCAGCTTGCACTGCCCTTAACCGAGAGCGAACGCGCGGAATCCTGGAAGCAGCTCAGCTCACTCCATCCCGGGAATCGTTTCCGGTTGATGTTTGGAATGCCATTTTTGCCCGAAAGTCCAAACAGAAGGGCGTCCCGCTAATTCCTCTGGAGCGACTCGGCATTCATCACGACGAGGATGGAATGCTGAGTTCGAATTTTCTGTTAGCTCTCCCGAGTGGGGCATAGGCGAATCCATATCGGGATGATGATTGGAACGTCGTTTACAAATTCTTCTTTCTTGGAGAAGGGGGCTCGCTCGGCAGGAAAATCGCCTTGGAAGAGCCGGAAAGCGATCGCTTTGAAATCCAGCTTCTCCCCGCTCGCTTGGTGGACACTTTGGAAAAGCTTTCGGTTCTCAACGAGGCGGGTGGTCATCCCACGGAAATCGTCGGCTTGTCTTCAAATGCAGATTTCCTGATCGCGAAGCAGCCGCTGGCATTTCCCTACAAGGACTATCAGAAGGATCGCGAGGTCACCACGAAGGCGGTGGGTGGGAGATTGTTCCGCCGTTCACCAACATTCAGCGTCAGGTGGCTGTGATCTCGTTAAACTCGCAAGGCTGGCTCATCAGTGATCTGCATGATCGCAACATCATGCGGGACCGTGAAGGAAATCCGACGATCATCGATGCTCTGATAGGTCCGATTCCGCCAACGGCCCTGCGCAAACTCGCGTGGCTTCGAAACGCGGTGGAGGACGCGGAAGACGTGCGGTGCGGGCGTGAACCGAGGAAGCGGATGCAGTTTGTAGTCGGTGCACATCGTGTCCGGCTTCATGTCCTCTCAGGCGAACTGTCAGCACATGGACGTGTCGTCATCCGGGGTTGGCAGACGGAGCGGAGGTCTTCCGGCGTGACCTTTTTCTCCTCAAGCAGCCGGAGCAGGGTGCTGACGAGTTGGCTCGGGTATTCCCCGCCGTTTTCCCTGCGCGAGAGGGATTTCTCGCCGCAGCCGAGAAGGCCGGAGAGCTGGTCTTGCGAAAAGGAAAGACGTTCGCGCAAGGCTCGGATAACCGAGTCCGCAAGCAGGCCCATGTAGCGGGCCTAGGTTTTGTCGATGAGGATGACCGACTCGTCCCAGTCCTGAGGTAGAGGCTCGACTGGGTTAATGGAGGCAATACGGAAGCATGGATGAAAGTTTCCAATTGATACCTTGATGTCAAAAATTCTGTCAGATTCTTTTTTGCACATGATCCGACAGCCTTTGGCTCCAAAGATCGACCCAACGAGGGAACGGTGGAATCAGCGTTATCTCCATGAGCACGATCATTGAATATCGATCATCCCAAGTGATGATCATTAAAAAGTTAGAATTTGGTATAAAATCGTCCAAACCCGGTATTTTTCCCAACAGTTCAACACCTATCACACCGCCCGCCACACCCATATCTCCGAAGATGGACTCACCATATATCAAACCCTTATCGACCCCGACTACCTCAACGATTGGTCCCTCCACCTCACCCTCGACTTGGAGAAGTCTAACGAAGCCAGAACTCCGGTTCTCTACCTAGAATCCATTGCGCCAATCTAATCGGATCGCACATCATACCAAAAATGATCCGCAGTTTTACGATCCTTACCGCAAAAAACTTTTCTCACAAATTTAGGATTTAAGAAGAGATACCAATCTCCAAACTGATCAAATTTTCGGCATGAGGTAACTAAAGTCGCCTTTATTAGAGTTCCCCATGATCGACCAGATTTACGGCCATGAGCCTTCAAGCGCTGCGCGAAATCGATATCCTCAACCGATACAAACCGTTCATCAAATCCACCGATTTTCTCGAAATCTTGCTTCAAAAACCAGAACATCCCAAAACTCACACCGCTGAATGCGAGGTAAGGCAAAATGGCCAATACACTGGCAATGATCCCTATCGACCATCGCTCGGGTAAAACCATCGCACCACCGCCGATGAATTTTCCTGAATCAAGGCGGCGGAGAATATGACAAAAACTATCAGGATGCATCCGGCTATCTGCATCGCAAGTTACTATGATTTCACCGGAAGCAGCGGCAACACCTGCATTACGAATGATCGATAAATTCTTCGCGTCTTCACGAACTATCAGACAGCCGCCTTGACGCGCAATTTCTTCCGTCCCGTCGGTGCAACGGTTCAAGACCACGATGATCTCGACTTTGTTATCAATTCGCTCTGAGGCTTTGTGTGCGGCTTCCAAGCAAGCTGGTAAAAATGCAGCTTCATTGTGAGCTGGTACGATGAGTGAAATCCGAAGATTCATGGTTCTTTATGTTCGGGTTTATCACTCCTACTACCACCAAGGATTCCATCAAAGATCTCAGTAATACCGATCATCGTTTTTGCTTTATCTTCGATGATTTCCATACCTTGTTCGGCCGTTTGGATGGCTGAACTATCGACAACAGACTGTGTGAATTTAATGATTTTTTCTCCGGTTTCTGGAATCTGTTCGAGCATTCTCATCCCAGCAGCTGCGATAAGACGGTCTGTGAGATCTTCTTTTGGATCATCTATGGTTCCAGTGATGCGAAGAGGAGTCCATAAAAGTCCACGTTCACCGACGATAAAGACATGGGTTTCAGCTCCGGGAATCGTCGCCAAAATACTTGGCGCGAGTCCGAGGCGAAACGTGCCATCGACTTTTTCACCCTGAACCGCAATATTTCCCTCTAACCGAACTAAACCATCACTGGCGAGGACCACGTTCGTGAGCGCAGTTTTACTTTTTTCCCACTGCCAATCGGTGTGTGCTTCCGTCAGAGCGAATTGCCTAAATCGGCGTGTATCTGCATAAGCTGCAAGGACATCCATCATTGGTAAGGCCGTGACTGCTCCATTTTGAATCGTCAGTTTTCCATTTGCTTTTAGCTCTGTTGAATGGTTACGAAGTAAGAAATTCGAAGTTATATTTCCCGTTAGACGTTTGGCCCAATCTGGACTTAAGAGATTTTCGCATTGGATATCATTGGCATCACCTTCGATGGAAAATTGCCGTGTCGTGGTATCCCATTCACCAACAGCTTCTATGATTCCGCCATTCCATGCATCGATCCGTGCACTTTTTAGAAAAACTTGCTTATCTTGGTATCCTAGATCCGCCCGTTCTAGCTGTAGCTCTGAGAGAAAACGAAATGGTAACTTCACTGTACCACCTATGATCTCAGCGCGATACGAATCACTTGCTCCGGCTGGCTCGACTTTCACACTCATCCCACTGGCGACTGCTAGACCTTGATCAAGCGGCACTTTAAAAAGAATCTCTTTGATATTAAAATCTCTAAAATCAAATTTTTTCGGTATCCACGTAAAGTCAGTTCTTTTTTTCTGCGGGGATTTTTGAGGGCTTTTGAATAATGATGGATCCGCTCGTTTCTTCGGATCTAAAGAAACTTCTAAGCACTCGATACTGGAGCCAGAAATCTCCCAAACCCCACGACTGATCCCACTCAGCCCGATTTCCGTACGTAAATGATCTGCTTTTATATGTGTGACCAAGCCCTCACCCATGCCCTCATAAAAATCGGTTTTCGTCGCCATCCCTTCCCAATGAAAGGAGGAAAATTCACCTTCAACACCACCCACCATACTCGCCTCAGCAGATAATAGTTTACGAAACGAATCACTATGCAAATAGCGTTGAGCCATCCAGTAAGCACCTCCAAGACCGGCTACTCCTAAGACCAGCAAACTCACTGTGGCTTTCACCAGCCAGCCACCACTTCCCGCAGCCTTACGTTTTCTCGACCGACGACTCATGTGCTTATGCTAAAGCTCACCCGCACGACCGCAAGCTCATGAAAATGGATATTCGGGAGTATGGATCACTGATTTCCTATTTTAAACCCTCTCCCATTCTGCACGCTCCAATTTTTCCACCCAGACGACGAGCATGGCAATATCTGCTGGGGTGATCCCTGGAATGCGGCCTGCTTGACCGAGAGTCACTGGACGAATCTCAGAAAAACGAATCTGCGCTTCCTTTTTCAGACCACGAATCGTCGTGTAGTCGAGGTCCGTTGGGAGACGCTTGCCTTCTTGACGGGACATCCGATCAATATGTGCTTGCTGACGACCAAGGTGACCTTCGTATTTAAAATTGGTTTCAATGAGTGGCCAAAGTTCCACGTGGA
>JANORE010000004.1:0-3835 GCA_031415155.1 Akkermansiaceae bacterium
GTGGCAACACCGTGCAAGATATGATCCAGAAAGCGTTAGAAGAAGTCGCCAAGCAACCATTACGGCTTCACGGTTCTGGTCGCACCGATGCCGGAGTCCATGCCTTGGCGCAAATTGCTCATTTCGATTCTCCATCAGAAATTTCAATGAATCCCTACAATTGGGTGCCTGCGCTCAATTGCAAACTTCCCGCCACCATCCGGATCATGGCCTGCGAAGAAACATCACCAGATTTCCATAGCCGGTTTTCAGCGACTGGGAAAGTTTATCATTACGATCTCTGCACCACCCCGGTCATGCCTCCACTCAAGGCCGGTGTCGCATGGCATCTTCCCCGTCAGCTAGATGCCGATGTCTTGCGCCAAGCACTTCATCTTTACCTCGGCCACCATGACTTCCACGCCTTCGCCGCCTATCGGGGAAACGAAACGCCAGAGATCGACTGGTGCCGCACGATTCATACGGCGGAACTCACCACTTTAGATGACGGCTACCGCATCACTTATGTGGGCGATGGCTTCCTTTATAAAATGGTAAGGCTGCTTACCGGCGGAGCCATCCATGCGGCACAAGGTCGGATTCGGCCCGATGACTTGGCGGCACTGCTGGATCAATTACCCGCGCTTCCACTTGGCAAGTCGCCCCTTTGTGCTCCCGCAGACGGACTATTCCTTGAGCAGGTTCTTTATCATGAATTGGGGTAACTATTCAGGTATCATCCATTAAAAATTTCAGAAATTAAACCGCAGATGGACTCAGATACACGCAGATGAAAGAAGGAATTGATTCTGAGATCACGTATTAAAAAATCTTTTCATCTCTTCCTATCTGCGTTTTTAACGTCCATTTGAGGAAGTTATTTGAAACAGTCAGTTCCTCCATGTCCACTTCGCTCCCATTGCGGTTTATTAAATCTTCAACTCACGGCACCTGAATAGTTACGAATTGGGAATTTGATTCTGAAAAAATCTAACTGATTCAATCTCTCGACGCAGCATTTCATCTGCATCATTTCGTGAAACCGAAGTCAAAGCTTGAAGAATCGCTTGGCAAAAACGCTGAGGTTGTGAAGCTTCGGGGTGAGATGGGATTGAGTCTTTCAGAATTACGAGACGCGCTGCCGCAAGGTGGGCTGTTTGGCGGTGGCGCGTGGCGTGGGTCACCCGAGCCATTGAGATTGAGCCAGGCCGAGGCGCGTCAACTCATGACACTCGGTCATCCCTTGGCCCAGTTTCAAAAAACCTGCGACACACTCTACCGACGTAGCGCTGCCGGGAAATTACCAGACTGGCTCGCGAGTTTGCTCGATTTCGGGAAACCCGAGTGGCTCACTCAGATGCAGCGGCTGGCCTCGACGTCTGACCAATTTCCACGAGTCATTCGACCGGATCTCATACTGACCGATTCTGGGTTTTCCATGACTGAGTTAGACAGCGTCCCCGGTGGGATCGGTGTGACAGCATGGCTTTCGCAAGTCTATCACAAGGCTGGCTTTGACGTGCTGGGTGGACCGGATGGCATGATCGAGGGTTTTCGCTCGTTGATGCCAGAGGGCGGAGCGGTGTTAGTTTCTGCGGAATCGGGTGACTATCGACCGGAAATGGAGTGGCTGACTGCCCAGCTAGGCGAGGCATGGCAGGTGGCTTCTGCCGAGGAGTATCAGGCAAATGGTCAGGCGATTTATCGGTTTTTCGAGCTGTTCGATTGGCAAGAAATCCCTGCGATTCGGGAGTTGGCTAAGAAGGTGAGCGCAGGCGAAATAAAGCTAACTCCGCCCTTTAAGCCACACTTGGAAGACAAGCTGTGGCTGGCATTGCTGTGGTCACCCGTTTTGAAAAAAGTCTGGGAGCAGTCGTTGCGCGGGACTCATCTCCAGCGACTTCGTGAGCTGGTGCCCTTTGGCTGGGTGGTGGATCCTACGCCGCTGCCGCCTCATGCCGCCTTGCCGAGAATGGATGCTCATTCATGGGAGGATGTTGCGAATTTCAGCCAAAAAGAACGCCAGCTTGTGCTCAAAGTGAGTGGCTTCCATGAGACGGCTTGGGGTTCGCGAGGCGTATTCATCGGTCACGATATGCCTGCCGCAGAATGGTCTGAGCGACTTCACACCGCGCTCGATCAATCGGCGACGCAGCCGTGGATGATGCAAGAATTTCGCGAGGGTCGGAGAATCGAGCATCCCGTCTTCCGCGAGGATGGTTCCGTGGAAATGATGCAAGGACGCGTGCGACTTTGTCCCTACTTTTTCACCAATGACGTCGGCGAGACCCGTTTCGGCGGCTGCCTCGCCACCATCGTCCCGGCGGATAAAAAGAAGATCCATGGCATGAGCGACGGCGTGCTTGTGCCTTGTGTGATGGATCGCTCATAGTCTGCCATCCATATCATCATGAACGTGTTACCCCTTGATTCCATCATCGACCTTTTTGAAGAAGTTGTTGAGAAAAACGCTGAAAAAATAGCCATTGACGATGGAATTTCTGCATGGAGCTATCGAGATTTAGCGGATGAAATCAAAAAAGTTGCCACCCATCTGCAACATCTCCATTTGCCGAAGAATCAGCCGATTGCGATGGCGCTTCCGGCTGGATCGCCATGGATCATCGTTGCTTTGGCGGTGCTTAAAGCGGGCCACTTTTATGTGCCGATCGATCCCAGTTTTCCAGAAGCTCGGAATCATCTGATTCTCAGAAAATCAGCACCTTCCATCCTTATCATCGCAGAGGCATCTCAGTTCCAAAGTGGTGAACTTGAGATTCCGATTCATCGCTACGATCCACCATTTCAACTCCCGATTTCTTTGGCATCTCCCGCGCCCGCGATTCACCCCGCACAGGAAATCGCCATGATCATCTATACTTCTGGCTCGACGGGTGAGCCGAGAGGCGTCATCCAGACTCAGCGAAGCGTCATCCACGGAGCGCAGCGGCGTGCGAAATTACAAGAAATCACCGCGTCAGACCGGATGACATGGTTCTATTCCCCCAGCGTGAAAGGCACGGAGTATAACGTGTTCGGGGCCTTACTTAATGGAGCTTCTCTTTTTCAAAAACGGCTCGGGCAACAAGATGACATCCTTTTTCCCTGGATTCTCGAAAAGGAAATCACCGTCTTCCACTCAATCGCCTCATTTTTTCGCCTATGGGCGAGAACGCTCAAGAATGAAGATCTGAAAAATTCGTCGCATCTCAGATTGCTCATTCTCGGCGGCGAAAAAGTGCTGGCATCCGATGCGGAGCTGTTTTCTCAAAAATTTCCCAGCCGTGCGAAGCTCTTTACTGCCTTGGGATCGACGGAAACGGGAACGGTCGCTAGCTTACCTTATGAAAAATTACAGTCTCTCGATTCTGGCGATGTCCCCATCGGGTGGGCAGTCGATGGGATAGAATTGAGGATCGTCACCGACGCGAAAGAGCCAGTAGCGACCGGCGTGGAAGGCAGGCTCATGGTGAGGAGCCGCTTCATCTCGCCTGGTTATTGGAAGGAGGATTCCACAGACTTTGCCCGATCTGTGAATGACATTTCACTCATCGAATTCCTTTCCGCCGATATTTGCCGCCGCACTCATGATGGACTCATCATCCATTGCGGTAGGGCGGATAGCCGGGTCAAGGTCAACGGCTATCTGGTCAATCTTCACGAAGTCGAGAGGACAATCCTTCAAAACGAAGCTGTCTCCGAGGTGATTGCTAGAGTCGAAAACGAGGACCAAATGGTTGTCTTTTATATCACGAAATTTGATCGCCATGAAGATCTGACACCATGGATCGAGACGCGTTTGCCAAGTCACATGCGCCCCAAGATCCTCGTTCAAATGTCCCAGTGGCCACGGCTA
>JANORE010000005.1:0-2452 GCA_031415155.1 Akkermansiaceae bacterium
GGGACATCACGGGATTAGCCAAAACGAATGTAGCTGCAGTGAACTACCACTTCGGTAGCCGGGAAGCTCTGTTAGGCATGGTGATGATGCGCTACATGATTCCCGTGACCCAAGAACGGTTGGCGCGGCTTGAAGTGCTTGAGAAAAAATGGTCAGGAAAGCCTGCTCCGTTGGAGGAAATTATTGAGGCATTGGTGCGCCCGCTCATGACTCAAGTCAGGAAATCCGAGCTTTCCGAACGTTTGTTTTACAAGCTGATTGGTAGAATTTTTGCTCAACAGGCGGATCAATTGCCAGCGCCGATTGAAGAACAGCTTCGGCAAGTCATCGATCGTTTCACACGAGCGTTTGCAAAAGCACTACCGACACTAATTCCCGAAGATCTCGTTTGGCGGATGCACTTCATGGCAGGTGGGATGATTCACATGCTGACCCACCAAGATGTTTTAAATCGACTGACTGGCGGGTCGTCTGGTGCTCCATCCATGGAGGCGATATTGAGTCGTTTTATCCGTTTTGTCGCAGCGGGGCTACGTGAGGGAACTCCCCCTGAAGAGCCAACAGAAGAAGGGCCACAGGCGACTTTTGATTTTTGAGCGACTCCTCAGAAGGCGTCTTTCATTGCGTTTCCTACGCCGAAGCCTGTCTCAGAGTCTGGCGATTTTATGGAATCGGTGGCGGCTGGATTTGAGGTGATGAACTTTTCCAAAAACCACCATTTCCAAGCTGTGTCCAACCCCAACGGGTCCAGCGGAGGACGGCGAAGGCGAGCCAGACGGCCCAGGCGAGCATGATCCCGCGGTAAAACCAGATAGAGACAGAGATGACGGTGGGCATCGGTAATAGGGAATCCACGCCGCGTGCTTGGAACCACTTCAGCTCACTGGCGGAGGAATCGCCACCAGAAATCCACATTTCTGGACGACCCAGTAAGCCTTGGTGGAGGACGTAGAGGAGAATCAGAGCAATCGGTAAAACGCTGGCGACGAGTAAAATTTGATTGAGATTAAAGATCCCTAGACTTGCCTGTTTCCCGTAGCGACCACGCAGTGCCAGCCAAAATAGCCAGCCAACGGTGATCATCCCGCAGACTAGGGGAGCTTGGGTGAGGCCGACGATCAATAGAATCCACTCGTGACTGCGGAGCGGGGAAATCGGTAATTTTCCGAGTAGAAATCCAAACAGTGCCGCGCTGAGGAGGATACCCCAGAAGCGCACGGCAGGTCCGCGTTGTGGTCCATCAGCCCACAGAATCCAGCGATCTGCCGAGGAAATCTGGACTGTGGTTTTCGTATTCGAGCAATCGACTGGCAGCTTCACCTGGTCGCCGCGAGTGGTGAGAGCGAGCTGGCTGGGTGTTTTCCATGAAAGCTCGATCATTTGTTCGCCGGGCCGCAGCGGGATGATGACGCGTGAGCCGTCTTTGCGAACTGGAGTCTCGACGTTGGCGAGCTTCAGGCTGCTAATTTCTGCGGCTGGATCGAGCTGGATGACGAAGTCACTGCCGAGGCTGGTCTGTACGTTCAGTGCGAGGTCGGAAGTTCGTTGGCGCGAGCCAAGACTCATGCGGTGCTGGGCACTGTGGATGGTCATCGTTTCGCCTAAAATCGCTTCCGGGCGAGAAATTTTCAGCTCCACGGACTCACCGGGCCATGGCCGCCATGATGGAATCAGGCTGTCTTGCCCTGGCTCGAAAACCGTGGCGAGGCCGCTCATCGTGAGGTTCCAAGTCGATGACGCGGTGACGTTCCACTGCTCGACCCAGCGTTCATTTTTTTCCGCTTCGAGCTTTAGCTCAGTCGCCTGCGTCATCTCACTTTCCCATGCGAGTTCGGCTTCTTGGGCGCCGAGACGGATCTCGATCCGGCCATTTTCAACCGTGAGTCCGGGCGATAAAACGCGCTCGCCGGGCAGCAGTGGTAGACTGATGGAAATGGCTTTACCGACAGGGGAAAGCCGCCGGACTTGAGTGGTACTCCGCCATGAGAGACCGAGCTCCAGCGAGCGATGCACTTGCAGAATCGGGTTGAAATCCTTGCGGTCGTAGGTGGCTTCGGTACCAGTGCTGCGGTTTTTCTCCACCAAGAAAACTTGGGCTTCCGGGATGCCATTTGGCTTTACGCCGGTAACGGACCAATTCGGAGCATCGACGCTGACATATTGAGGTTTAAGGAGAAATGTCCACTCCCAATCACCGGTCGGGACAAGTCCCTCGACTTTCACTTGGTGGATTCCTGCTCCGAGAACGACCCATAAATAGCCGTCCTTGCGAGCTACCGGGACATCGGTCTTTCCATCCACACTGATCTTCAGCGGCGACCACGTCGGCAATCGGCCCGGTAGCGGGACGGCGGTTTCCATCGAGCAATGGACTTCCGTTTCCATGGCTAATGAGCGGTCTTTCAGGAAGAGTTTCACCCGCGGGATTTGCGCTGCGGACGGGCAAGCCCGT
>JANORE010000006.1:0-6327 GCA_031415155.1 Akkermansiaceae bacterium
CCGGCGAGTTTTTCTTGGAGGTATTCGTAACGCAATTGTTGCCGCCAGATCGACTTGGCAGAAGCTAGATCTTCTGGATGCGGTGCGTCTTTGCGATCGTAAGAAAAGGTCTCATCGGATGTAAAATCAAACTCCCCTTTCTCTAACAATTTTTTAATAAAAGCGGAACGTTCATTCAGGCGTTCGAGATAGCGTTTGAAAATCACATGGCCGAGGCTGGAATCGCCTTCGATGCTGGTGACTTTCGCCAGTGAGGGCCGGGATTTCTTGAATTCATCGAGATCGCTTTTCAAGAAAAGCATGTGTCCACCGTCGAGCGAGTCTAGGTAGCGGTCCAGAAATTTTCCGGCGAGTTCGTCATCCAGCTTGCGATGCGCGAATTGCGAGTTTTCAAGAATCTTAGTCGTCAGCGCGGTTGTCGCTGCATCAGTCGCCTTGGCGTCTAGCGGAGCGTCATCGAAAAAACTGAATGCCACAGCGGGAGTGATGGAAGCAACGCTGATTGAAAAGGCCGGGATGATGAACTTAAGCAGTGGTTTCATGAATGGATGAGACACGAGTGAATGTCTGGCAAGTTGAGGAACACTCAAGCACAGAAATAACGCCACTCAAATCCCGGGATGTCTCGATTTTTCAAAATGAGACCGCGATCGACCTTCACCCATTGCCGGATCATCAAAAAATGACATCCACGAAACAAGCTTGGCCGATGGCTGGTCTGTGCTCATGCTCGCTCCAATCCCATTTGGCATGAAAATTTCTCCATCGTTGAATCCACGTTCTACCCTTCTTCTAAGACCTCTCGCGCTTTTTGTTTCCTTGATCCATATCGCCGCTGCCGAGAATTTCTCCTTCGACTCGCTGTGTGCCAAGGCAAAGAAAATGGCAAACGAAGCGTATATCGCCCCCAAGGATGATCTTGCGGATTTCTGGAAAAATCTGAGTTACGACCAGCACCGTGACATCCGTTTCAAGATGGATTCTGGATTGTGGGCTGCGGAGAAGGAACCATTCTCCATCGATTTCTTTCATCCCGGATGGACGGCGAAGAAGACCGTGGCCGTTCACGCCGTGACGGGCGGGAAGGCGGAGTTTCTAAAATTTGATCAAAAGCTCTTCGACTACGGGAAACAAAAAGTCCCCGGCGGCACACCACCACCACCGGGTTATGCCGGATGGCGGGCACGCACTCATCTGAATTCCGCAGAATACATGGATGAGTTCCTTGTTTTTCTGGGCGCAAGCTACTTCCGGGCG
Organism: Akkermansiaceae bacterium; assembly: GCA_031415155.1. GTDB lineage: Bacteria > Verrucomicrobiota > Verrucomicrobiia > Verrucomicrobiales > Akkermansiaceae > Luteolibacter. The sequence goes on from JANORE010000006.1 coordinate 1,258, forward strand.
ATTCCGAAGGACTCACCGTATGGACTTTCCGCACGCGGCCTTTCTCTCAATAGCGGCCTGCCCGGTGTGCCAGAAGAGTTCCCAGATTTCTCTCAATTTTATTTAGAAAAGCCAGAAAAGGACGGAAAAACATTCAAGGTCAGTGCCTTGCTCAATGGCGAAAGCGTGGCTGGTGCTTACCGCTTCGAGATCACTCCCGGAGTCGAAACCGTGATGGATGTCACGGCGGAAATCACACTGCGGCGGCCCGTCCAGCAGCTCGGAATCGCCCCGTTTTCCAGCATGTTTTGGTTCGGCGAAGGCACGCATCCCCGCCCCTACGATTTCCGCCCAGAAGTCCACGATAGCGATGGCTTACTGATGGAACTCGGTAGTGGAAATCTTCACTATCGCCCGCTCGAGCATACCAAGGACCAATTCCGCCACTGCGTTTTCACCATGGAAAAACCGCGCTCATGGTCACTCGTCCAGCGCGACCGATCCTTCGCATCATATCAAGACACGGAGGCGGGTTATCACCACCGGCCAAGTGTCAAAGTAGAACCGCTCGAAGGATTTGATCTTGGAAAACTCCATCTCATCGAGATGCCGACCATTGATGAAACGAACGACAACGTCATCCTCGTTTGGGAGCCGCAGCCATCGCTAGAAGTTGGAAAAACGGTGCGTTTTAAATATCGTCTTCACTGGATGCGGGATCCCGCGCCATCTGGACTGTTCACCGTTCGGGCGACGCGTGCAGGAAATCCGGTGCAGCAGCCAGACCAAGTTCTGATGACTGTGGATTTCGCGAAACCTCTCCAGCCCGAGGCGAAAGTCGGCGAACCGAAGTGGGATGATATTTCGAAATTCAAACCCGCCGTCACCATCAATCAGCAATCCGTGAAGCTCATTCACGTCGGACTCACAGACATCAGTATGCCGAATGTCGATGATGTGCCAGCCGGACTTGGCCGCAGCTCGCAGCTCCACATGCCGCAAGTTTTACGCGCCTTTTTCGTGCTTGAGCCACCGAAGAATCTCGCCGACATGGACCTGACTTGCGAGCTGCTCGATGAAAATGGCAAAGCCGTTTCCGAACGCTGGGTCTATCTGTGGAAAAAGTGATCTGACTGCAAGCGACATCACCGATGGGTGAATTTCTCCTTGAGTTGGCAAGTCATCTCATGAAGCTTAAGTGTGTTGATGAGAGTGTTGATCACATGGTTGATGGTGTTTTGCACGCTGACCGGGCTGAGTGTCCGGGCCATCCGTGCGGATGCGAGCCGCGTGACGATCTGCTCTCATTCTACGGACAACTGCTGTGGCGAGCATCATGGTGAGACGCCACAGGATGACCACCATGACGGTGACGGTTGCCCACTCGATCACCATCATCATCAGGGTTGTTGCTCGCTGTCGCAGCCATTGGCAATGGAAAATCATTTCATGGGTCGGCTCGGTGTTTCTGAGTCGATCTTGTTAGGCGTAGGCCACGAAAGTGAGATCCCGCCCGAGAAGCCGTTTCTGAGTTCGGAAAAACCGCCGTTGATCTAAGTGCTCATGATAGCGCTCCGTCGTGCCCTCGCGGCTCGATGTCTCTTCCCCGCAGAGGGGAAATGATTCGGTTTATGTTCCCTATTTCGTGCCGTTTTGCTGCACGGATTTCTCAACTCCACTCCCATGTTAAAATTCTATCCATTGGCCGTGCTGATCTGCGCCGCCATCATCCTTCCGCTGCGTGCGGAACCTTCGGTAATCGTCTCGCTCGCTAGCATTGGCGGTCGGATCCGCGCTCAAAATCCGGATCTCGCAGCGGCCCGTCTCCGGATCAAGGAAGCTCTCGGGCGCATGAATCAGTCCGGGCGACTTTCGAATCCGGAGCTAGAAACCAGCTTCGAGCACAACTCCCGCTACCGTGAAGGAAAATTCGAAGTCGGCTTTTCCCAGCGATTCCCTGTCACCGATCGGCTATTTTTAGAAAAAAATATTTCGCTCACTGAGTTGAAGGCATCCGAAGCGGAAGTCCGCGAGGTGGAGCGTCAACTCACCGGCCAAGCCCGCGAAATCGTGGTGAAAATCCTCGCTTCACAAGCCAGTCGCGAACTCGTCGGCAAGCAAGTCAGCATCTCGAACGAGTTTGTAAATTTCCTCTCAGAAATCGCCGCGAAAGGAGAAGGCTCGCCTCTGGATGTAGGAATGGCCAAGCTGGAATCCAGCACGCTCACACTGGAAATCCGCCAAATGGATGCCAGCATCACCGCGCTCATCGGTGAGCTGAAGCCGTTGTTAGGAATGCGCCTCGGTGAGTCGCTCAACGTGAGCGGAATTTTGGCCGAGCCATCGCTTCCTGAAACCGATACCGATCCGTCGCGACGTCCAGATTTCCAGATGGCCAAGCTCGGTGCATTCGCCGCAGCGCAAGGTGTAGCACTGGAAAAAGCCCGTCGCTACGACGATCTGGAAGGCAGTATTTTCACCGCTGCGGAACGGACCGCAGATGCGCCGGAGGGTTATCAAAATGAAGCCATCGTCGGTCTGCGATTGAATGTCCCGCTGCCGTGGTGGAACAAAAATGAAGGCTCCATCCAAGAGGCCGAGGCCAGAAAAACACGTAAGGAAAAAGAAGCCACCGCCCTCAGCCGCAACATCCGCCTCGAAGCAGAAGCCGCCCGCGCGGAGATGGCGGAGTGGGCGAAACTCAGTCGCGAAATTCAGCAAAATTTACTCCCGCTCGCCGATGAGCAAACGGCGCTCGCGGAAACCGCCTACCGCCATGGCCAAGCAGAAATCCAAGCCGTTCTCCGGTCCCGCGAAAAACGTCTCCAGCTCGCGGCAAGCCGGCTGGATGCACTCCGTGAATTTCACCTCGCCCGCGTCCGCCATGAAACGGCCCGTGGCGGCGGTTTCTAACCGCCATGCTCAATCAATCCAAACTTAACCCAGCCCATGAAATTTCACTTACTCATTCTATTCATACTCATTTCCCACATTCAGGCCGCCACGTCCTCAGACACCATCGTCCTCGACGAAACCGGAGTGAAAAATCTCCGCATCGAGACGGTCGAGGCGGCGGAAACGGACTTCGAGACCACTGCCTTCGCGCTGGGTGTCACCGAAGCGATGCCGGAGAAACGCTCTACCTTGAGCAGCCGCATTCCTGGCCGTGTCGCCGAGACCAATCTCAAGGTCGGCACCTACGTGACGAAGGGCGAAAAGCTGGTTCAGATCGAGAGCCGCCAGCCCGGCGATCCACCGCCGACGGTTTGGCTCACCGCTCCCGCAGACGGCACGATTTTATCCGTCGGAACCGTTCTCGGATCACCGGTCGAACCCTCAGATACACTCGCGGACATCGCGGATCTTGGGACGATCTTTGTCGTCGCCACCGTGCCGCAAGCCATCGCCGCCAAGATCAAGCAGGGAACTCAGGCTCGTATTCGTTTCCCCATCCGACCCGACAAGGAGTATATCGCGACGCTCTTAAAATTCGCTGCCTGCGCTTGTCCAGATCCGGCGTGTGCGCTCGGTCAGGACGTTTCGACCCGATCCAACGACAAGGAGAGCATCGACCGAACCAGTGCGGGAGTCTTGTTCACTCTGAAAAACCCGGACAACACCCTGCGTCCGGGGATGAACGCGGAAGCCCAGATTATCCTCGATCAACGCAAGAACGTGTTGAGCATCCCCCGCTCCGCGCTGCAAGGCGAGGCCAGCAAGCGTTTCGTTTACGTGAAACATTTCGATCTTCCTCACGCATTCATCAAAACCCCAGTCCAAGTCGGCCAGATGAACGACCGCTTCGTCGAGATCATTGCGGGTCTTTTCCCTGCCGACGAAGTTGTCACCAAGGGAGCCTACTCCCTTTCCTTCGTCGGGGGTGGTAGCGGCGTCTCGCTCAAGGAAGCACTGGATGCCGCCCACGGCCACGAACACGCCGAAGACGGCGGCGAACTGACCCCCGAGAAGCGTGCGGAAATGGAAGCCAAGAAACGAGCTGCTTCCGGCTTGCCGCCCGAGACGTCCGGCGACGCGAGCCGGGTCTGGATGTATGTGAGCGGCGGGCTGTTCCTGCTGCTGTTAGCTTCCTTGTTCACCAAGCTGCGCGACACCACAGCCGGCGAGGAAACCACTATTCCATCCAATTCAAACCCGGGAAAACACTGACCCATGCTGAACAAAATGATTCATTGGTCGCTCGCCAACCGGGCGATCATCATCGGCGTCTCGCTCCTGCTCATGGTCATGGGCCTGCGAACTGCCACGCAACTTCCCGTCGAGGTGCTGCCGGATTTGACGAAACCCACTGTCATCATTCTGACGGAAGCCGCCGGACTCGCGCCGGAGGAAGTGGAAACCCGTGTCACCCAGCCCATCGAAAGCGCGCTGATGGGCGTCTCCGGCCTCACTCGCCTGCGCTCGAATAGCGACGTTTCGCTATCCCTCGTCTATGCCGAGTTCGGCTGGGACACGGATATTTACAAAGCCCGGATGCTGGTCCAAGAACGGCTCCAAGGCGTTCGCGAGCAGTTGCCGGAGGGCGTCGAACCCTTCATGACACCGGTCGCCTCACTGATGGGAGAAATCCTGTTAGTCGGCGTGCGCTCTACGATCAAGGAAGGCGAACCCGGCTATCTGCCGCCCAGCGAAGTCCGTTCACTAGCAGATTGGACGATCAAGCGCCGCCTCCAATCCATTTCCGGCATCGCCGAAATCCTCAACATGGGCGGCGGCGTGAGACAGATCGAGATCCAGCCAGATCCTCACAAAATGCAAGCACTCGGCATCAGCTACGAGGAGCTGGATAAAGCCGCCGAAGAAGCGACCAACCCCCCCACCGGAGGATTCCAAAACACCGGCCCGACCGAAATCATGGTGCGAAATCTCGCCATGACCGTCGATCTAGCAGACATCGCGAACACCGTCGTCAAAAAAACCAACGACCGAGCCATCGCTATTTCCGATGTGGCAAACGTCGTCTGGGGGATCGAGCCAATGCGCGGCGACGCGACCGTCAGCAAAGTCCCAGAAACCACGCCCACCTACGGCGTCATCATGTCCATCACCAAGGCTCCCGGCTTCGACACGCGC
>JANORE010000007.1:0-7409 GCA_031415155.1 Akkermansiaceae bacterium
CGCGTTTTCTACATGCTGGAACAATAGCCGCCACATTGATGGTGAATCAATGATCGAGGAAATTGTCGAACTCGGATTTCCTCACATTGAGCTTTCGCATGGCATGACCATCGCCAAGCTGCCAGGCATCAAAAAGGCATACGATCGTGGACTCTTCACTTGTTCGGGAGTTCACAATTATTTCCCTTCTCCTGTTGAGGTCATCATTGATGCACCAGATGCTTACGAGTTCACCTCGCACCGTCCCTTCGAGCGCCAGCGAGCACTAGAGATGACTTTCCGCACGCTTGATGTCGCCGCCGATTTTAAAGCCGAATATCTCGTATTGCACATGGGCTCGGTGCCGTTGAGTTCGCGGAACTGGACCAAGCCTCTCACGACGACGGTTGCCCAAGGAGGCCAGCGCAGTACAGACTACATCAAAGCGAAACTCGCTTTTGTGAAAAAGCGGGAGAAAATCGGGCCACTCTATTTTCAGCGGGCCATTGAAGCGCTTACTAAAATTGCCGAGCGGGCAGCAGAAGTCGGTGTGAAGCTGGCGATCGAGTCTCGTTCGCGTTTCGAAGACATGCCGACGGAGCGTGAAATGCTCGCGCTCCAAGCACACTTCGCCGATCACCCGTGGGTCGGCTATTGGCATGACTTCGGCCATGTTCAGTTAAAGCACAACCTCGGCCTGCTCGATCACATCGAGTGGTTAGAAAAAATTTCGCCCCACCTGATTGGCGGCCATGTCCATGACGTGCAATGGCCAGCGCGTGATCACCGCACGCCCTTCAGCGGCACACTCGAATACGCCGAGTTACTGAAGTTTTTCCCCGAAAAATGCCCGCTCATCTGGGAGCTGAGTCCCACCCGTGAAGCCGAGGAAATTCGCCAAGCCTTCACCCGCTGGAAAAACGAGTTTCCAGATCGGGCATGAGGGACATCCGGGAAACCGGGGATTTCCTTTAGCCTAACACATCGTCCATTGCATGGATGAGTTCTTGCATGGTGGCTTCGGTTTCGTTGCCCATGTTCGAAATCCGAAAGGTGGTGCCTTTGATTTTTCCATAGCCGCCATTGATCAAGAAATTGTGTTTTGTTTTCAGATTCTTAATAAAACCAGAGAGATCAAATCCTTCCGGAGTCTTGAAACAAGTGAGAGCGAACGAGCGTCGGCCTTCTGGCGCGAATAGTTCGAAGCCGTGTTTCGCGCCCCACTTGGCAATCATTGCATTGGTGGTCGCGTGGCGCACTTGGCGGTTGGCAAAGCCTTCCTTGGTGATTTCCGCGAGGATATATTGAAGACCGAAAAGTAATGAAATCGCTGGAGTGCAAGGCGTGTTATTGACCGCTGCATTCTTCGCGAACTCGATGAAGTCGAAGTAATACCCACGATTTGGCGTCGCCTTGGCGCGTTCCATGGCCGCTTCAGAGACGGCGAAAACTGCCAGTCCTGGTGGAAGGGCGAGCGCTTTTTGCACACCGGCGAGCATGACATCGATGCCGTTTGCATCCATCTCCACAGGCACGGTCGAGAGTGAGGAAACCGTATCCGCGATGAGCATGATGTCGGGAAATGATTTAACCACTTTCGAGATGGCAGCGATGTCGTTCAGAACGCCGGTGGATGTTTCCGAGTGAATGAAAGTCACCGTGTCGAAGCCGCCTTCTGCGAGTTTAGCCCGGACCACTTCTGGATCAATTGCTTGGCCCCACTCGACTTGTACCGCCTCTGCCTCGAAGCCGCATTTTTTGGCGACGTCTAACCATTTATCGGAAAACGCACCGCAGCAAAGGCAGAGAACTTTCTGACGTGCAAGATTCCGCAGCGCGCCTTCCATCACTCCCCATGCGGAAGAAGTCGATAGGAAAACCGGACGAGATGTACCGAAAATTTCCTGCAGCATCGGCTGGGTGGAAGCATAAAGTGCCTCAAATTCTGCACCGCGATGCCCGATCATCGTGTGGGACATTGCGGCGAATGTTTCCTGAGAAACATCGACGGGACCAGGATTGAAAAGTTTAGGTGATGGCATGGTGATGAGAAAGTTAGATGTTAGAGAAGTTGATAAGATTTCATAAGTGCGGTGAGTGCCACGGTATTTGCCTCGCTAAGTGGGGCGAGTGGCAGGCGCATTTCTGCGGAGCAGTGGCCTTGAAGAGCGACGGCCGTTTTGATCGGCACGGGATTCACATCCAGCGACATCAGGCCGCGCATGAGTGGATAGTATTGCTTTTGCAGGGCAAGTGCTTCGGGGAAATTTCCGCTGAGGCAGGCTTTCACCAGCTTGACGATCACTTCCGGCATCAAGTTGGCAGCTACGGAAACGAGTCCAGTGGCACCACAAGAAACGAAAGGTAAAAGCAAGGGATCGTCCCCACAGAGGATACTGAAATCTGCGGGTAATGCTTGGACTAACTGATTGACCCGCTCAACGGAACCGCCCGCCTCCTTGATGGCCGTGATGGTCGGGCAGTCAGCAGCAAGGCGCGCCACCGTCTCCGGCGCGATCTCGATGGAAGAGCGGCCAGGGACGCTATACAGCATGATCGGTAGGTTTGTGGACTCCGCAATCGCCTTGAAATGCAGGTAAAGTCCTTCCTGCGAAGGCTTATTATAGTAGGGGCAAACTTGCAGCGAACTCGTCGCACCGAGGGCTTCCGCCGCTTCGGTGAGTTCGATCGCTTCAGCCGTGGCATTCGCGCCAGTTCCGGCCATGACTTGGCAGCGGCCAGCAGCGAATTCCACGGCTAGGCGGATGACTTCGATGTGTTCCTCCGTGTCGAGCGTCGGAGATTCCCCCGTGGTGCCGACGGGAACGATGCCATCGATCCCGGCAGCGATTTGCCTCTCAATCAGGGATTGAAAGGCAATCGTATCAATCTCGCCGTCGCGAAAAGGAGTAATCAGAGCGGTGTAGGTGCCAAAAAAATGCATAGCGAGCGGCAACATGGACGATCTTCGCCATTCGGCCAAGCCGTATCCTGTGAAGAGGAGAATTTTTCAGGAAAAAGGCGGAGCTTCCGTGGTGATGACGCATTGTCGGCCCTCTGCTTCGCACCAGAGGCGGTAAATATTTACGACATTTTCTCGAAGCCCGGTGATTGGAATTTTGAGGAAACCTTTGCGCTGCGCCGCCTCAAAAAGAATCCGCTCTTTCTGGGTGAGCCGGTGGCCGATGCCGCGACTGCCAATTCTCGCACGGGTCGGTAAACCACGACTAAGCCGCTCAATATCATTTTTCTCAGGACGAGGCATGGATTTAAATAAGATCGGAATATGATATGGCAATATCGATATTACCACTTTCCCTAAACTTTTAAGATATGCTGTCGCAATCGAAACGAATGCCGAGTTGGCGCTGGTAACAGATGCTGTGGCGTCAAGGACGAGTCGGCAGCGAAGTGTACCGGTCTAACAGAGCGTCGGTGCGACTTCGTCCATGCGTTCGAGGCTTTTGAACCATGTTTAATCGAGAATCAGGGCATGATTTTCACCCGCATAAAGCCTTTGCCGAGTAAGCCGTTCGAGCCGTCGAGGCTGAAGGTTCGGTATTCGTAGCCAGTGGGCGCAGCGGGCAGGCCCGTCGCCACGGTGCTCACTGCCGAGACGGTGCCAGTGAAGGATAGGTCTTCGCCACCTTGGATGGCGTAGATAATGCCATCCTGTGTGGCGGCGGATTGCCCACCCTCTACTGGTGTGAAAACGGGATTCATACCGATGCCGTCACCTCCATTTCGTATGGCGATGGTGATGAGCAGCTCATTGTCGCTACCGGCGTCGCTGCTGTCCGCAGTGAGATGATAGATTTTTGCGTTATCGCTGCCGCTGTTAGGGTTTCCACCCAGGGCAAACTCAAGGTTGTTCTGTTGGTTATCGCCATCTGGATCTGCCTCGGTGCCGATGATGGTGGGATTGGTCTCGCCTGGGAAATTGGCGGCAAGCCAGCTTTCGTAGGGCGTAAGTGGGCGAGTGATCGTCATTTGGGTGCTGCCATAGTTCAGAGTATAGCCTGAAGGGAGGTTATCGACGGTGCTGAAGGTCCCAACAAGCGAGGTGTAGTTCGCGATTACATAGGTTGGGAGAGTGGCGAGCGGAGAGGAGAAATTAAGGATGGCGGAAGAAGAGCTGAGATCCAGCACTCCCGTCACATTTAGAAGATCGCTGGCTGTGCCATCTATCTGACAGGAAAGTGTGGCGGCCAAGATAGTCGTGTTTCCCGCACCGAAGGATCCGAACGAAGCTCCTGGCTCAAGCGTGCCACCTTGCATGATCAGCGGGCCAGTGATTGAGCCGCTGCCGCCGAAGGTGCCGTCTGTGACGGTGGTAGTGCCGCTGTAGGTGTTGGCACTGTTGAGACGGAGTCTGCCTAAGCCGGATTTCATCAATCCTCCATCCCCAGAAATTCCGACCATCGACTGCCCGACAGCGATGTTTTTTCCGTCAGTGTCGAATTTCGCGCCGCCTCCTTTAATGGTCACGCTCGTCATGCCTTGGAGGAAGGAGTCGTTATCAATGGTGGGTTTCACCAAGCCTCCATTGAGGAAAACATTACATGTTCCGTTCGCTCCATTGATGATGCCGTTCGTCATCAGAGTTCCTCCGTCAAGGTTGAGTGTTGCGGTGGTTGGTTGGCTGAAATTCGTCAGCTCAAGCCGGCTTCCTGAGTCTGTAGTCCCCTGATTCACGACTCCTGTGCCGTTGATGGTGAGCGTTCCCGTCGAGCCATTGCGGCCAATGCCAAACCAGCTTCCCGAGCTGACGGTTCCGCCGCTGACGGTGAGTTGTCCTAGACTCCCGGTGTCGTTACCTACGTAAAACTCACCCGCAGATGATAGCGAGGTGCCGGAGTCGGTAACGGTCGCTGCACCATCCCCTTGGTTTCCGCCGATGACGACAAACTCGCTGACTGTGCCAGCGGAAATTTTTGCACCGCCAGACATGGTTAGGGTTCCAAAGCCGTTCGTGCCGAAGCCGATCCGAAGTGCGCGTTCCACCGTCATGGAGCCGCCAGTCATTTCAAGTGTGCCGTCGCCGCCGTCGCGTCCGACGTTGACCCAGTTGTTCAGCGCGACGGTTCCTGCATTGATTTGAAGGGTTCCCGTGCTGCCACTGCCACCGCCGACATACACTTCGCCAGTCGAAGTGAGTTGTGTGGAAGCTCCGCTCACCGTCCAAGTGCCAGTCGCACCCTCCCGGCCCACCCAAAAGCCGCCTGTGGTGTAAGCACCGCCAGCTTGGTTCAAATTTCCAGTCGATCCAGACGTTCGGCCCACGACGGTATCGTTTGCGGCGTTGATCGTGCCGCCGCTGATGTTGAAGGTGCCATTGCCTGAGGCTCCGCCTTGTCCGATGACCAACCAGCCGCCATCACCGCTCCGATCCAGTGTGCCTGAATCCCATTTAAGCGTTCCAGTTCCGCTGTCGCCCACATACATGTCATTAAAAACCTTCACCGTTCCCGAGGTGTTCACCGCCATGTCGCCAGTGCCATTCCGGCAGACGTAGAGGCGATATGCAGAGTAGCTGCCACTACCGGTTCCAAAGCCCGTCAGTGTCCCGCCTGTGGCGCCGGTATTGGCAAGATTGTAAGTGCCGGTTCCTCCAAATTCTCCGATCGCTGACCAACCTCCTACTACCACCGATCCAGCAGTGTGGTTCACTTGAGCTGTGTTCCCACTGCCTGTTCCAATCTTGATTTCATTTGGATTGATGGTGAGATCCGCAGAGATGAGCGGAAAATTTGGCGCAGCGTTTACGTTGATAATTGCGTTGTCGGAGCCGGTAGGTAACACGCCGCCAGCCCAGTTCGCGGCGTCGTTCCAATCGGTGTTGGTATCTCCGTCCCAAGTGATATCTCCCGCGATAGCGGAAGAGCTGAGAACGGTTGCACCCACAAAGAGGCAGGCGAAGGTTGTGGAATGATAAGCAGCCGCCGCGATGAGGGATGCACGATTGGTGATGAGTTTAGATTTCATGAGTTTTGGTAGTGTAGGTTTTTGGTGACGATGGGTTGAAGCGTCATTGGTGTTACATAAGGAATTGTCTCTCGCTCATCTCACCTGACATAAATTTTTAGATTTTTTCCTGTCGCCGATGAAATGCTGAGTTTTACGGATCAAGTCGGAGGATAAATCCGCCGCGCGGAGGTATGGAATGATGCCATTTCTTGGAGACGCTGAGTTTCTCCGCAGCGACCTTTTGTTTCGCGTCTTTCCCTTCGGAAATGAGGACTCGCTGTGATTGATTCCCGAATTCACGCAAGTCCAGTGATACTTCTTGCGGCTCTTGAGAACCGTTGATTCCAGCGATGAACCAACAGCTCCCAGATCGGCGTGCGAAGACCACGATTCGTCCCGGCTCGCCGACGAGGCAGCGAGTTTCATCCCAGCGAGCGGGAGCGTCGCGGAGGATTTTCACGGCCTCACTTGGTAAGCTGCCGAGTGCTTCGGGGCTGTCCGCGTAGTGGATGATCCCGGAGGTGAAAATGATCGACGTCGCGAGTTCGTGCGCGGCGGTGGTCGTCCGATCATACCGCTTCGGGCTGAATGCCACGGGCGTGTAATCCATCGGGCCAACGACGTTTCGTGTGAACGGCAGCACGGTGTTTAGCTCGGCGGCCTTCTCGGTGTATTGGCTTTCGTAAAGGTAGCTTTCCGCGCCTAACACCGCCTCAGCCGACATGAAATTCGGCCAAGTCCGGTGCCAGCCGCGCGGCAAAGTGCAGCCGTGCAGATTCACCGATAATTTCCGATCTGCCGCATCTTGAAAAAGTGCTTTGATCGTCTCAATCGTTTCCTGACGATCCGAGCACCAGAAGTCCGCCTTCAGCCCGACAGCTCCATCGGCGACGATTTCGTTGAGTTTCGCCCTTCGTTTTTCTTGGCCAATGAAGTCGGTCGCGTGGGTCCAGATGAGGGGCTTCACTTTCCGCGAGACCGCATGACGGACGATGGGACCGAGGCCGGGATCCCACCAGCCAGCGTCGAAGAGCGTGTATTCCCAGCCCATTTTCGCAGAGAAATCCGTGGAATCGTTGAAGGTCTTTTCGCTAAACGGCCCTTCGGGAGTTGACCACCACGCCCACGATGCACGCCCCGGTCTGATCCACGAGGTATCGGCGATTTTCGATGGCGGAGCGAGGTCCGTCACAAGTGTGGAGGTCGCGATTCCTGCGGCATCTGGGCTGACGATGATCGCCCGCCACGGCATGGTCCAAGGAAATTGATAGAGCGGTCGTGACTCAGCGTGCACGGGAATCTCGGTGTTTTTATCGCTGCTGAGTTCGTTCTGCCGGGGAAATGCGACGCGGTAAATCCCATCTGCCGATCCCGCAGCAAGATGACAAGCCGGGTAAGGATCCTCGCCACTCACCTCGGTCACTAACACCCAGCTCGCCGCGGATGGCACCTCGAACAAAGCC
>JANORE010000008.1:0-2736 GCA_031415155.1 Akkermansiaceae bacterium
AGCGCGTCGCTAACAAGTTTTTGAATACCTTTTCACTCGTCTCCGGATTATAGGAAATCCGTCCCCATAACATTTCCATATACCACCTCCGCTCCACCTCAAGCTGCCCATTCAAAGAAGCATCCTTATAAAAATAGGTGCGGCTGGGATTATATCCATCAATGCCGATATACATGCCAACGACGGAATCCTTGAGCGGGATACCAACCATGAAATCACGAACAAATTTCGGATCTCCCCAATTTAGATAAAAATAATCGTCATTACGAAAGGTGAGCCATGTTTTCATCCCAAGTTTAGCGCAGCTTTCAATATCTCCAGTCCACTTCGGAGTGGGAGTGGAATACATGTGGGCCATGGCATATTTCGCCGACATATTAAAGGTGGCATTCGGAACCGACTTGATCGGAGCGTAGAAATTGTCACATGTCTCAGGATCGCTCTTCACACCACGATGGATCAGGTTAAACTTCCGAGAAGGATTCGCGATGAGGTGATCTGTGACAGCTTTACCCATCGCATTCCATGTCCACTCGGTGTTTTCTTCTCGGGTGCCGTCCATTCCATCCCCCGAAGTGATGCCGAATCCATCCAGCTCAGGATAGGTTTCCAGAAGTGCACGCATGCTTTTGGACATATAATCAATAGTTTTAGGATTTTTAGGATCTTCTGTCAGAACTCCCGGATATTGATCTTCTGCATGTTCGAGGTGGATGTTCCAGTTGAAGAAATAAAACTTCATGCCTCTGTCGTGGGCATAAGTCATCACCTCTCTCCAGAATGCCACACGCTGATCATGATTCATCTCTTTGACAAAACCGCCGAATCCTTCGATGTTCGGTAAGCATGCTTTTGGGTAATCCGGCAGTTTTACCAGTGCTGGGAAAGGGTGATGAACCCATATCGACAGAACATTGTAGCGATTCCGGGCTTGCTGATCGATCAGTCTCCTCCAGAACACGATATCCCAAACATGTGGTATCGCCTCCTTGGCTGAATTTGACGACCATCCCCCGACGTAGGTGGGAATCCGTTTATCGAGCGGAAGATTCAGTTTCATGCCTCGATGCAACATGAAAGGAGATTCTTCACTGCTATATTCGCCATTGAATCCGTTAGCATTTAGATTCTCGGCGATCTGTAAACCGCCATACATCGCTCCTGCGGCGTCGCCACCCACTACCCAATAACTCAAGTCAGGTGCGGTCGTGGTGCGGAGCGCATACGCTTGTGTGCCGAAACTTGGAATTGATGTTCCTCCTTGCGCGTTGAGAATCGCAAGAGCGTTCTCATCTCCAGAGACCGCGACGACAATTTTTTTACCGGAACCGTCTTTGGTAAGCGCGTCGAGATTCTGGGTTGCGACGGTGAACTTCTGTTTTTCTAAGGCGGCTTTAATATCTGCGGCAGAAAATGCGATTTGAGGGATCGCTGGATCAAAGTAGAGCTGCACGGTCTCTGCCGATGAAGAGGCGGCAAGACCTGCTACTGCTAAAATGATACGGTAATAATACGCGGTGCTCCTCAAAGTCCTTGTCAGACTCAAGTCGAAAATTTGGGTTAATTTTTTGATCATGGGTATTTGTCTTATGCGAAATGTAGGAAATGCGCCGCGTCTGGACCAGTCGCGTTGCGGCGTGAATTCGAGTGTTTGAAGTGACCTATGCGTGCCGACTTTGACCGCGAATACAAGATCAATCATGGAAATACGGGCACAGCGCGCAACACGCACAATACCGTTCTTGATGATTTCAAGTCGCGGGTTGTATTTTTCATGAAAATTTCGCCAGCCGCCCCACCTTGACTGCAATCAAGGGTTTCGCTCGGCCTTCCCAGTTTGCCAGTGAACCCGCGGGTTGCACTCCTGCCGGATTCTGGCTTGAGTCTGGCCATGTTGCGCCGCTTGGCAGTTCCTTTCATCCTCATTGCTGCGATTTTATTCGCATCGCTCGGTCTGACTCGACTGCGCTTCGATACCGACATTCTGTCGATGCTGCCCAGCGAACTGCCGGAGGTAAAAGGCCTCAAGGCGTTTCACGAAGCATTTTCCCGGAACGACGAGCTGATTCTCGTCATCCAAGGCAGTGAAAATGACGCTGGAACTCTTGCCGAAGCCGCAGAATCGCTTGGAAAAAAACTGGAAGCCGACGGCGTGGTGAAACGTGCTCGCTGGAAGCCGCGCTGGAATGAAGAACCCGAGGGCATTGCCGAGCTGATCGCCTATCTCTGGCTAAATGGCGATCCTTCGCAAACTCAGGCACAGGCGGAGAGACTGGCTCCGCCGAACTCCGAGGAGACCATTCGAGAGTCTTTTACAAAAGTGGCGACCTCCATCGAAGGCATGGACATGGTCATGCGTGCTCACGATCCCTTTGGTTTCCTGAAGCATCCAGCCGTCGAGAATCTCACTCAAACTTCCAGCCAAGGTGCCGGAGCATTTGAGAGTGAAGATGGGCGGACGCATCTACTTTTCGCCGACTCGCCGACTCCTTTGAAAAGCTATCGTGAGGCGGATGCATGGATTAAGAATCTCAGGAAATCCCTAGACTCGTGGAGAATCGCCGATGGGAAAGGCTTGGCCGTCCAGCTCACGGGCGAGCCGGTTTTTTCCTCAGAAATCGGAGTAGCGATGGAGAATGATCTCAGTGGTTCCATCGGCATCACGCTCGGCTTGATCGGTCTTTTATTTTGGTGGATGCAGCGGCGCTTTAGTTTGCTGTTAGGCCTGACGGGCAT
>JANORE010000009.1:0-2174 GCA_031415155.1 Akkermansiaceae bacterium
TTTTCGGTGTCCGCTTCAATGAGGCAACACGGTTGCGTTATGGTGCATGTGCTTTGGCTTGACCTTCCTTTTTTCCGAAATAGAAGAATTCAAAGGCTCAAGATTTTTCAAAACAGCCCCAACAACCCGCCGTTTATAGTAAGCTAACGTGAAAACCAAAACTCCTCTGGTCATGACCCTCGCACTCGGTATGGGCGCGATCTTCACTTCGCTATATTCTCAGGAAAATGTGCCGGAGACATCCCAGGAAATTCCGCCAACGGCCATCCTGTTTCAAGATGTGAAAGTCTTCGATGGAAAAAGTGACCAGCTCACCGCGAGCCTGAACGTCCTCGTCAAAGGAAACAAAATCGAGCGCATCTCCAAGGAGCCGATTCCTGTGGACCGCAGCGGCCTCACGAAAATCATCAACGGCGGCGGCAAGACACTCATGCCAGGCATGATCGACGCCCACGTCCACGTCTTCATGAGCGCGAGCAGCCAAGCGCAAATGCTCGATGCCAATACCCCCGTCGAAGCACTCCACTCCCGCGAGGCAGCGGAAGCGGAGCAGATGCTACTGCGCGGCTTCACATCCGCTCGCGATGTGGGCGGGCCTGCATTTCACTTAAAGAAAAACATCGATGCCGGAAAAAGCGTCGGTCCGCGCATTTTTCCGAGCGGTGCCATCATTTCCCAAACGTCCGGCCATGGCGACTCGCGCACCCCGGATGAGCGGTCGCGCCGCTTCTTCGGCAAGCCCTCACGCGGCGAATTGATCGGTGCGAACTTCATCGCCGATGGCCGTGACGAGGTGCTCACCGCCACTCGGGAAAATCTCCGCTTCGGAGCCTCCCAGATTAAACTGATGGCCGGCGGTGGAGCCGCCACGGAATACGACCCCATCGATGTGACGCAATACACTCTCGATGAGATGAAAGCCGCTGTCGAAGCGGCAGACGACTGGGGCACCTACGTCACCGTCCACGCCTATACGACCAAGGCTGTGCGCCGTGCAGTCGAGGCGGGAGTCAAGTGCATCGAACACGGCCAAATGCTCGACGAAGATACGGTAAAACTGCTCGGGGAAAAAGGCATTTGGCTCAGCCTGCAAGCACTCGACCCCGCGCCGCCCACCGCGCCCGAGCACGTCAGAGTCAAGAAACAGCTCGTCGTGGATGGCACCGATACCGCTTACCGTTGGGCGAAAAAACACGGAGTAAAAATCGCCTGGGGCACCGACTTCCTATTTTTGCCCGCGCAGAACAAAAATCAAAATACCGACGTCCTAAAACTCCAGAAGTGGTTCACCAACGCCGAGATTCTCAAAATGATCACCCATGACAACGCGCAGTTGCTCGCTCTCAGCGGCCCGCGCAATCCCTACCCCGGCAAGCTCGGCGTCATCGAGGAAGGTGCCTTTGCAGATCTGCTGCTAGTCGATGGCGATCCTCTCGCCGACCTCAAGCTCCTCGCAGATCCTGAGAAAAATTTCACTCTCATCATGAAGGACGGGGAAATCCACAAGAGTGCGGAAAAACCATGAAAATCTCCCGCCTCCTTCAGCACATCACACTCGCAGCGGCCTCCATGCTGCCGATCACCTCCGCCGAAACCGAAAGCTCCCCAAAGCTGGTCACTCGAGACTCTCACTGCCGATTGGGGCGGTGCCCGCTCGGACGCGTTGATCCATCTGAATACCGACAAGCTCGGCCTCTGAGACGGTGGCGGATTTCACTTCCATGTCGAGTCCCGCTATGGCGAAGCGCCCGACCGGTGTTGTCTCACCTACGATCATGGGTGGGATTTTCAGCTATAAGTTAAATCCAGTCACCCTCACCTTCATGGCCTTCGATCCCAGCGACCAGACCAACGAATACTGGGTGGACGAGCTTTTCAGCGACGGTGTGAATCTTTCTCTCGCCGCCACGTGGGCGGGCGAAATCGCAGATCGCTCCAGCAGCGTCGGCGTCACGGCCACCTACAGCACCAAGGATGGCGCAGACCTTTCCTCTCTGCTGCTACCACCCGACTTGAAGGGAAGCACGAAGGATGGCTCATACAATGTCGCGCTCTCGTTCTCCCACTTGCTTTTCGAGTCGCCTAGCCAGCCTGGCAAGGGCTTCGGCATCTACGGCAAGGGGACCATCGCCGACGGGAATCCGAACCCGAAACCATCGACCTCATCAAAGTCA
>JANORE010000010.1:0-2774 GCA_031415155.1 Akkermansiaceae bacterium
TTCCCACCCGTGCAGGTCATCGGCAACCGAACCTGCACATTGGTTTTGCCCGCTGCTCAGATGCAGTATTTCCGACTGAAGCGTCCCTGAACTTCTCGCATCAGCAACGTCTTTGTGATGGAAGCCTTACGCCATTTCCAATTAACCCGACTTCCTGCCTGAAGGGATCCCGCGTCGTCGAGAGCTTTACCACACGACTGACGGCGCGACTAATACCACTTCTAGTCAGTTATTGCACTATTATGACAGGGAGTGTAAAAGGCGGGATGCCCTGGAAGGCGAACGCCAAGCCGCAGATTATGCCGACGCGCTCCGGGCTAAGAATGGGACCGATCCCTTCGTGTCCCTGGCCAATGGCGACGAAATCTGGTTCTGGCATCGCAATCTCTACCCGCCTCGCAAAGTCAGCGGATTCTTCACCGAGGAGGACCTCACTCGACTCGCCCAACTTCGACTATTTCCAGGTCAACAAGGACGGGCGCGCCGGTGCGGGTGCCGAACCACTGCCCTCGCGCCTGTTCCGTCTGCGCTTGGAGAAGCTCCAGATTCTCGCCGGCCGGGTGGACCCTCCGTCCGTCGCCCACACGATCCGCCAGCTTCGCGTTCTCGTCGGCACCTTGCCTCTTGAGAACATCAATGTCGCCCCCTACGCCGAGGAAATCCGCACGCTTTTCCGGAAATGACGAACCGTGGAGCCACCTGAACGACGAACGCATCACCCACCTCTCCCACACCATCGCGCCGTTGCTGCGCTTCTCGGTCGCGGGCACCTACCCCGAGCTTCAGTTCAAAAACCAAACCGAGCCGCTCGCAATCGCACAACTCAAAACAGACGCCGGTGAGATCGAGCAGCTCCGGGAGCGCATTACCCAGCACCTCGCTTTGCTCCCGGCCAACATTCCCGAAATCCGCCCGCATCTCGAAGGCCTCGCCGCCGCCCAGACCGATGCCTTTTGGCTTCACTTCACCTGCACTCGCATTATGCAGTTGCAGGAAACCTTCGCCCCGCTCATGCGGTTCCGAAATCGTCGCCCGCCCGGCACCTTCGTCCGCCTTTCGCTGCCTGAGCAGATTCAGCAACGGCATTGGATCGTTTTCGATCCATCGGGTGAAGGCGCGTTTGCCGATACCTATCGCGCCCGGTCGAAGCACTCGTCTGCTTCAATGGTTTAATCTCCCACGCCAGCGAGGACAAGAAAGGATTTATTCGCCCGCTGGCGGCCGAACTTCAGCGACGTGGTTTGAAGGTGTGGTGCGAAGAACAGTCATTAAAGCCGGGAGACAGCTTGCGCGAGAAGAACAATGAGGGGCTGGCCAGAAATGACTACGGAGTCCCGCAGCTGGTGGCGGAAGCGCGTACACGAAGTTGCGACTGGCACGCGACAGGTTGCCGCACGGCTGGATGCGGTCGAGGTGATTCTTGCCCGGCGCACCGTAAACTCCGTAGCCGTCGCGATGCAAACAATTGGTGAAGTCGCCAAGCAGTGCCTTCCCGTATTTCATACTACGGACTTTGACTTCCGGCTCCATCACAGTCGGCGCAATGCCATAACCAGCGCCATTGCATCAAAAATGTCCATCCTTGAGTCCTCACTTGTCCACGCGCGACGTTTCGGTGGCAGTCGGTGGCCAAGTTCCTCAGGAAACCGCTTGGCGAGAATCTCGGCCAGAGCATGTTTTGTCCCCTTCCGTTCGCCAAAAAAGACCCGCCTAACTTGCGCTTGTGAGAACAGCTTGACCTTAACCTCGCGCTGTGAGGCCAGTGCGACGAGCCGCTTGCCCAGTGTAACAATTCGAGCGGAGCGCCGAGAGTCTTTTCCCGAATGATCCTCAAGTACAATCAGCGTGGGCTGATAGTGGGCGATCAGAGCTTCCACTTTGATTAGGCACTCGGTGTTCTTGTTCCCTTCAACGGATTTAGAACCCCAGTCCACGAGGTTTGCTGCATCTTCAAGAACGGCATAGCCAAAGCCTCTGGTTGATGGTGCTATGGATAACACGCGCTCATGTTGTGAGTAATGTTGCATCATATCGATTTTGGATTAGCAGCGATGCTCGTCAGCGTTTGGAGTTTACGAATGTTCTCACGTGTACGTTTTTGGTAATGGGTTCTGTATGCAAGAACCTTGGCCCGTGCCGCAACATTCTGATTCACTTTTTGATGAAGGCCGGCGAACAGTTTGCTCACAGGCTTTTGACAAATCGCTTGAAATGCCAAGGCCGTCGCCAGGCTTGGTTCGCGCGCAAATCTTTCGTAACGGCACACCTTGGCTCCGCTCTGAGTTCCGAGGAGAAAAGCCACTTCATCTTGGGAAAGCCCAAGGCGTTTTCGATTGGAGCGCAGATAGTTTTGAAGTTGTGTAGAAGCCATATGTGAAATGATTGCATTTATTGCGCACTTATTACTCCCAGAATATCTGATCGGGAGAATTGCCTAAGGGGGTAGTCTTTGCCGTTGACGGCAACTTACAAAAATACCAAGGAAATCAGCACACTCGCAGCTAATTCATTTTACCACACAGCATGGTGATTGTCAATGGGTTGCGCAGATTTGGCCTCCTTACTGTTTTGCTAGTTTCAGGCTTGGAGATGACGGAGATGCTGATTCTGAAATCGAGCACAACAAAAAGAGGGAGAGTTGCACGGTGACCGTCCGTTTGAGGCTTTGTTGCTTTGCTCTGAATCCACAGGTGATGGCCGTCTATAAACGCGTTGGCCCGCTTCCACGGTGCCCCTAATTGCGTCGCGCCACTCTTGTATTCTGGAGATGCCGA
>JANORE010000011.1:0-12086 GCA_031415155.1 Akkermansiaceae bacterium
CGCAGCCATTTGGAAAAAATCCAAAACACCAGCAAGGTTGCCACCAGGTGCAAAGCCAAACTCGTCGCATGATGCCAACGATAATCCGCCCCCCAGAGTTCATAATCCAGCATGTGCGAGATCCATGTCAGCGGGTGCCACAAATTCTCAACTCCCGCCCGCAAAGTCTGCCCGCCATCTTGAAAGAAAAACGCCCATTTCAGCCCAGCAAGCGAAAGCCCCTCGCGCACATACGGATTTCCCGCAAGCAAGGCGGCATCATCATATTCCACCAAACCATTGTTCAGAACTTGCCCGAAAACCGCCAAGACCATTCCCACCAGCAACAAAGCCGTAATCCACAATCGGCAGCGGGGAAAAATTCCAGAATTGGATACACTCATCGAAAGCAGCCTGAATCAATTCCTCATGAAATCACGATAAAGATTTCGAACCCATTTCATGATCACAAAAAACGCCCACTCCAGAATCCAGAGTGAGCGTTGTTGGAAATGCCTGAATCGACATTCATTCAAAATCAAGCCCTAAGGCGGCGGGAAGCGAACAGGAGCATTCCACCCAAGCCCAGAAGAGCTGCGGACGGCTCAGGGATAAGCGTTGTTCCGTACTGCTGACCATCCATAGAAACCACGAAGAGCGTATTCGGCGAAAATGCAGAGTTATCATCCTTGGTGATGGTCCAAGTCATTTCAGTGATGTAAACCGTCGGTCCATCTGAACTCTGAAAACCACTGGTTCCGTCATTATCGTAAGCACGAACTAAAAGGAATTGATCCAGTCCGGTAAATGCAGTGGAAGTGAAAGACGTCGAGCCGGGTGCTGGACTGCCAAATCCAGCTTGAGCATTGATAGCTGCTGTACCTGGAACACCAGCCGTGTAGCCTGGTAGGGCTCTATCAAAAGGAAGACCAGCGGCTGGTGGAGTCGAATCTGAGAAAATACCATCATAAGTCAGTCCGACTGTGAAACTCGATAGGTTTTGGCCCGTTCCAGCGGTGATTAAGGCGAGGCCCGCTCCGAGCCCAAATCTTGCTGTACCTAGATCTTGGGCTGCTCTTGTAGCGATTGGACTTTCGAATATTGTTTTGAAGGTAATTGCCGTCACTCCTTGGAAATCCGTCAATCCGGTGCTGTTCCATTGGCTGGCCCCATTATCGAAGGCATTTGAATTTGCCATACGCAAATCGGCAGTCCCGCCTGTCAATGTAATGGTATGGCTGACACCAAAAGGAACATCCTTCAATCGAGGATTTGGGAGATCAAAAAGATTTCCGCCAAGCTGATTCACCGTCAGAGTCCCCGCACTGAAATTTTCCACCATGATTCTGGAAATCGTGGTTCCAGCATAAGTGCCAGGATTGATATTTGGCTGGACTGCACCGCTTCCAGACCATCCGCCATTGGTGAATGCCCCAGAGCCATCCGTAGACAAGGCGAACGGGAAAACCGCGTAAGATGGGATTACTGAAGACAGAAATAAGACTCCAGCGAGTGTTCGCAGACGACGTTTTGTTTGAATTTTACTAACTTTTTTCATGATCTAATTCAGAGTGACGACCTTTTCTAACTTTTCCTGTGAATAAAGCCAGTAAGTTTTCAACTAAATATCCACTTTTTGCGTTCGGTTGACCATAAACCCGTGCTTCACCCGACTCCGGACTCATCTCCGCCGTGTTCTTCGAAGTCCATTTCGCGGACGCGTTTCCGATCTCGCTGGAGTTCGACTTGCTTGCGGAGAATTTCTCGGAGTTCGGCACCGCCTTGGATCGCGGGGATGGCGAGATTCGGGATCGAGCGATCCGATGTTTCTAGCAGAATGGAGGCCAGGCCAGTCAGACGCATCCACCACGGGCGGACCATTTGTGAGTCCTTGACGCGGTAGAGCTCAATCTCGTCGATTTCTTGGTTGATGATGCCGCGGGTGATGCGGAGCCGCTCACTGGTGAGTTCGAATACTTGAGTGCGGACGACGAGATATCTCCACGCGATGTAAGCCATGGGTAAAATGAGCCCGATGAAGAGCGGAGGGAAAAATAGACCACCGAATAGCAAACCCGCAGTGACCAGTAATGCTGCTGCGAAGGGGCCAAGATTCAACCATTGGGATGAGCTGCCTTTCCAAAGCGATTGTTCCTCAGTCATGCCTCAGAGGATGATTCTGCCAAGCCAGTCTCGGCAAGTGAGAATAAAAGGGAATTCTCCTTAATTTGTAACTATTCAGGTATCATCCTTTAAAAATTTCAGAAATTAAACCGCAATGGGAGCGAAGTGGACATGGAGGAACTGACTGTTTCAAATAACTTCCTCAAATGGACTCAGATACACGCAGATGGAAGAAGGAATTGATTCTGAGATCACGCATTTAAAAATCTCTTCATCTCTTCCTATCTGCGTTTTTAACGTTCATCTGCGGTTTATTAAATCTTCAATTCACGGCACCTGAATAGTTGCCATAATTTTTTGGACTCCGATCACACGACATGACAAAATTTAAGATGTCTTAACAAATGGGAGATTGAGGTATAAGCCCAGTGTCTCGTTTTCTGACGAGTCTCACGAAGTGGAATGATCGCGGAGCGCGTCATACACATACCAATCCTCTAATCGTTTTCTGGCCCAGGGAGTTTTTCTTAAAAACGTCAGACTGGATTTTATGGTCGGATCGAACATAAAGCAACGGATCGGAATTTGATGGCTCATTTCAAGCCATCCGTGCCGATCCACGACTTTGCGTAAAACCGTTTCTAGCGTGACGCCATGCAGCGGGTCATTCGGATCGAAAGAGGGCGACATAGGCGGCGTGACGCGATACGGCATGTTTGCTGCCGTGCGCGAAATCAGAACTGTGAACTCAGCGAGAAGTTGAACTGACCACCCTTGTCTGCTTCTTGGTCTGGAGTGGCGATTGGGATCGCGTAGTCGAGGGCCAGTGGCAGCGGACTGATCGGGAGCTTGATGCGGATACCGAAGCCGACGTCGCTATAGATCTCGCCTAGACCGATGTCCCAGCTATCTGGATTGACGAAGCCGGTGTCTGAGAAAACGGCGGCGCGCACGCTCTCGATGATCGGCACAGTGTATTCCACCGAGACATATCCTAACGATTTTCCGCCGAAGACTTCTTTCGTATAGTCAGAATCACGCGGGCCAACATCGCGGAACTCGAAGCCGCGCAAGGTGCGACCACCGCCGAGGAAGAGTCGCTCGAAGATGGGGATTTCATCGTTGCCGAAGCCATCTACAAAGGCGAGTTCGCCATTGACGGACAGGATCGAATCCCACTTTAAGTTCCAATATTTTTGACCCAGTGCGGAGAAGGAAATGGTTTCCACATCACCGCCGAGTCCAGCGAGTGTCAGTCCGATATCCATCTTGTGTCCGCTGCGAGCCAAGATGCTGCTATCACGGCTGTCATAGACGTAGTTCACTGAGAGCGCGCTACGAAGGAAATCCCCGCCGATCCGATCGTCTGCTAGCTGTGAGTTATCGCCGTTATCGCCATTGAAGTTCCGATCTTCGTAGTCGTCTTCATTCACATCGGAATCAATACCGACTTGTTCCAGACGATACTCCCCTTTGATGGAGCTTTTCGCGCCAAGCGGTTTCCTCAGCGAGATCGCAGCGCCGACGTTTGATTGTTCATAAAAATCGCTGAAGTAGGTGGATTGCTTGTAGAAAAGCTCACCGCCTAAAGCGAGCTGCTGATCTAAAAACCAAGGCTCGACTAGGGAAACGCTGAACTCAGAGCGCTGGGCACCGAGACGAAGATTCATCCCGAAGCGTTGACCGCCACCGGTAAAATTCCATGGATTCAGCAGATCGAAATTCGTTTGTTCCAGTGTGAGGAAGCCGACGATGCTATCGATGGAACTGAATCCGATGCCGACGCCGACGGAGCCTGTGGCTTTTTCTTCGACGAGCACATTCACGTCACGATAGCCAGAGCCGCCGGAGGAACCCGTGGCTTGCACATCGCTGAAGTATTGGAGGTTTTCCAGACGTGCCTTGGTCGTATCCAGTTCTACGGAGTTAAATTGATCGCCCGGCTTGAGTGGGATTTCCCGGCGGATGACTTTATCTTTCGTCTTGGTATTTCCGCTGATGTTGACGCGTCCGACACGGAAACGCGAACCCTCCGTGATGCGATAGGTGATGCTCACTCGGTTCGGGCCAGCATCTTTGATGTCCGGTGTCACGAGAGCATCGGCATAACCACGCGATCCGTAGAAACTGCGGATCGTGGTGATGTCATCGCGCATTTTCTTGGAAGAATACGCTGCATTTCCGACGAGCGTGAGAGATGGGTAGAGTTCTTCGGATTTGAAGACGCTCATTTTGCCGAAGCCGACGCCGGAGACGGTATATTTTTCACCTTCTTCGATCGGGATGACCAAGTCCACACGGCCATCGCCGACAGGATCGCGGCGCATTCCTGGGCTTTTCGCACGGAGATAGCCCTTGCTGCGGTAGTAGTCCAAGATGGCGTCCATGTCCTTGTCTAACTGGTCGGACTCGAAGCGCCCGGACTTCGTCAACCATGAGAACCAACCCTTTTCCTTGGTCTTCATTTCCTTGCGGAGTTCAGGAGTGGTAAAGGTGTTGTTCCCCTCGAAACGGATCCGGCGGACCTCGTTTTTCGAACCCTCATCGATGACGAAAATGAGATCGGATAGACCGGCTTGGCCAGTCGCTTGAGTGCGGTGAGTGACCGTCACATCGGGGTAGCCGTAGCCTTGATAGTATTTTTCGATGTTGCGGCGGGCTTCGAGGATTTGCTCATCGCTGAGTGCGCCACCGGCTTTCATCTTGGATTCCTTGGCGAGCTTTTGATCGGAGAAAATTTCATTTCCGACGAAGCCCACACCGCCGAGACCGGGGCGGGTCGTCACTTCTGCGATCAATTTCACATTGCCGCCGATCGGTTCGGCGAGGAAGCGGACGTCATCGACGAGACCGGATTCGTAAAGTGACTTGATGTCGGTGTCTAAGTTCTCAGCGCGGTATTTCGTGCCCGCCTTGGAAGCCATGAGATTTCGCAGGCGATCTTCATCCACAGTCTTCGCGCCATTGTAGCGGATCGAGACTTCGGAAATATTTTTCCCCTCGAAATCTTGGGCGTGCAATGTGCCAGCGAGCGCGACGATGGCCAGGGAACTCAGAGCTACAAATTGACCCATGCCACGCGGCATGAGGAACGAAGAAGGGATAAATGGACGCATAGACGTGTTTTTGATGCGCCATCAAGCCCGGCTCCCCCCTATTTCGTCAAGGTGAATAGCTGGATGACTTAGGCTCTTTTCCGGCAAATGGGCTTCCTGCCGAAATCTCCGGTTCACATCTTCTGCTTTTCCTCCCGCCCATCTTCCGTTAAAGACTCCGCACTCCTTGGCGTACCTTTGCGCCTTAGCGGTCCAATCCTCTTTCTTCAATGACACTCCTCATCCAAAACGCCCGCATCGCCTCCGAGAATTCGCCGGACCTCATTCTGGCCGACGTTCTTATTTCCGAAGGGAAAATCCAAGCCATCGGGGAAAATCGATCCGCTCCCGCTGGCTGTCGGGTGATCGATGCCCGCAACCGCATCATCATGCCAGCCATGTTCGACGCTCACGTCCATTTCCGCGAACCTGGATTCGAGGCGAAGGAAACCATCGCCAGCGGTAGTGAAGCGGCGATCAATGGTGGCATCACCGGCATCGTCATGATGCCGAACACTCGTCCAGCCATCGACTCCGCGACGGTCGTCGCCACCGTGTTAGACATTGGCAAGCGCACGTCCCGTATCCCGATTTATACTTCCGGCTGCGTCACGAAAGATCGCCATGGCAAGGAGCTGGCGGGCATCGACGGGATGAGAAATCTAGGCGTGAAAATGCTCACTGACGACGGCGATACCACGGGCGATCCTGCTGTTTTATTCCGTGCCATGCAATACGCCAGCGAGTTCGGTATGTTCTTCGCCAGTCATTGCGAAGTCCCAGAACTCGCCGGGCCGCGTGCCTTGAACGAAGGCGCGATGAGCTATCGGTTAGGCATCAAGGGCTCGCCTGCGTGCGCCGAGGAAATCATCATCGACCGCGACATCCGTCTCGCCCACGCCGCCGGAGCGCACATCCACATCCAACATGTTTCCAGCAAGCTCGGTATGGAGACGATCCGATGGTGGAAACAGCGCGGCGATGTCCGAGTCACCGCCGAAGTTGCGCCGCATCATCTACTTTTCACCGACGAAGACATCGGCGATTTCGACACGAATTACAAAATGAATCCACCGCTCCGCACCCGGGCGGACAACGAGGGATTGCTCCAAGGTCTCATCGACGGCGTCTTCGATCTCATTGCCACCGACCACGCGCCGCACACGCCATTCGAGAAATCTCAAGATTTCATCAGCGCCCCGAATGGCATCACGGGTCTCGATACGGCGCTCGTTTCGCTTTATCACCACTTCGTCGCCACCGGGAAGTTCGGCTGGGATCTCATCGTGAAACGCTACTCTGCCGAGCCTCGCCGCTTGATGGGCCTGCCCGCCATTTCCATCGAGGTCGGCCAGCCTGCGGAGCTCATTCTCTTCGATCCCGAAGCGGAAACGACCTTCACCAAGGATTTTATGAAATCAAAATCTCAGAACACGCCGTTCATTGATCAGATGCTCAAAGGCAGCGTCGATCTGGTGGTGTTAGGCACGGAAATCCTATTGGAAAGAAATGGGTAAGGGAATATCTGCCGTGCCCGAAACGTTCCCACCCACTCCGCCATCTGGCATCGCTTGGTTCGATCTGGACGGCACCTTGATTGCGTGGGATTGCCAATTGCTCTTCAGACATTTCGTCCTGCTGCGTGAGCCATGGCGTGGATTTTTCCTGCCGGTGTTCTTGGCATTTTTGCCAGTCGCTGGGCTGCTCGGGGCAGGTGGGATGAAGCGGGTTTTCCTCAGCTATCTGTGGAGAATGCCTCCAGCAACTCTCGCCGAATATTCACGCGAATTCGCGGCATTTCTGATGCCGATGATTTATCCAGAGCTTCGCGAAAAGCTCGAACACCATCGGCGGCAAGGCCATTTTCTCATTCTCGCCTCGGCCAGCCCAGAGTTCTACGTTTCAGAAATGGGACGTGAGTTGGGCTTCGATCTCACTCTTGGCACGCCAGTCGAGCTGGGGCCGTTTTTCCCAGATTTGGAAAACCACAAAGGCGCGGCAAAAGTCACTCAGCTGCGAAAACTGCTCCCCGCCAGTTATTTCAAAAATGGCAAACTCCGCCACAGTCACGGCTACACCGACAGCACGGCAGATTTACCCATGCTCGCCCTCTGCGAGACGGCTACCGTCGTCAATCCATCCGCGAAACTCACGCTCATCGCCGAGCAAGCTGGCTGGGAAATTCTCCGCCCGGCCCGCCCGTGGAAATCACGTCTCGGCTTCGCCATCCGGGTGCTCGGGCTTTTGAGTGGCACGCGACTTGGCGGAAGAGACGCGCGTTAGAAATGCTTCATCACCTTCTCAGTAGCGGACTCGGCGGTGAGGCCGTGAAGCTCGCGGAGAGTTTCCGGTTTTCCGTGTTCGATGAATTGATCCGGCCAGCCGATGCGCTCGACTGGAGTATGGATGCCTGCGGTGTGTAAATTTTCAATCACCGCTGCCCCGAAACCGTTGAAGAGGACGTGATCCTCGAAAGTGCAAACGACCTTACATTTCTGGGCAAAGGTCTGGAGCACATCGGCATCGAGAGGCTTGATGAAACGTGGATTGATGAGTGCGACGGAGAGACCTTGAGCCTCAAGCTGTAGCTTGGTGCGTTCCGCCATTTCGAACATCGTGCCAAGGCCGATCAAGGCGACGTCCGTGCCGTCTGCGATGACTTCGGCCTTACCTATTTCCAAGAGCTGCGGAGTGGCTTTGATCGGTGTGCCCTTGATGACGCCGCGAGGATAACGGATCGCCGTCGGGCCAGCATCGTAGTGAGTCATGGTGTGAAGCATGTCCACGAACTCATCTTCATCCTTCGGCTGCATGAGGATGATGCCGGGGATGTGGCGGAGGTAGCCGATGTCGAAAAGCCCGTGGTGAGTCGGTCCGTCGTCACCAGAGAGTCCGCCGCGATCCATGCATAATCGAACTGGCAGACCTTGCAGCGCCATGTCGTGGATGATCATGTCGTAGGCTCGCTGCATGAAGGTGGAGTAAATCGCAAGAAATGGTCGGAAGCCTTCTGTGGCCAGTCCGCAGGCGAATAACGCCGCATGTTCTTCCGCGATGCCAACGTCGAAATACCGATCGGGTAGCTCCTTTTTGAAAATTTCCAGCTTGGTGCCGCCCGGCATGGCTGCGGTGATGGCAACGATCTTGGGATCTCTTTTTGCGAAATCGGTAATCGCCCGCCCGAAGAGATCCGAGCAAGTCGGCGTGGTGGTGGAATCCGTGGAGCCGTCTTCGATTTTATAAGTGCCGAGACCGTGAAATTTTCCGGGGTTATCGAGTGCAGGTTGATAGCCGCGACCTTTCTCGGTGATGATGTGCAAGACGACTGGCTCGTGCAGCGTCTTGAGATGCTCGAAGGTGCGGACTAACAGCGGAAGATCGTGACCGTCGATCGGGCCGAAGTAGCGCATCCCGAATTTCTCAAACAAGACGTTTTGAAAGAGTAAGTTTTTGGCGCCTTCTTCCACCTTGTGGGCGAGATGGCGGACGGCCTTGCCTGCGATTTTCTCGACGAAATCGGCGGCTTGGCGGCGGACGGCGGCGTAGGTCGAGTGGGTTTGCAGCGCATTAAAGTAGCGGGCAATCGCACCGACGTTCTTGTCGATCGACCATTCGTTATCATTCAGGACGACGATGAATTTCTTGGTCGTTTCCGCGATGTTGTTGAGAGCTTCCAGCGTGGGGCCGCAGGTGAAGGCAGCATCGCCAGCGACGGCGACGACATGATTGCTGCCACCCGCGAGATCACGGGCCGCAGCCATGCCAAGTGCTGCGGAAAGCGCGGTTCCGGCATGACCCGCGCCGTAGGAATCGTGCTCAGACTCGCTGCGGAGGAGGAAGCCGTTCAGTCCCTTGTAAGTGCGGATCGTATGAATCTGATCGGCGCGCCCGGTGAGCATTTTATGGACGTAACCTTGGTGGGAAACGTCGAAGACAAACTTATCTTCCGGGGTGGAAAAAACGCGATGTAAAGCGACGCTCAGCTCGACGACGCCGAGGTTCGGGCCGAGATGGCCGCCTGTTTTAGACAAGCCATCGATGAGTGCGTGGCGGATTTCTTCTGCTAACTTCGGTAAATCTTCATCTGGCAGTCTTTTAACGTCGGCGGGTGCTTGAATCAACGAAAGCAGCGGGCCAAGGGTGAGGGTTTTAGAAGAGGCGGATGTCATTATCGTCGTCGTCGGAATCATCCGAAAGTGCAAGATCATTGGCCGTTTCCGCATTCGCATCCAGTGCAATCTCGTTTTGATTACGAAGGGTGATGAGCTCGATCCTGCCGCGAGCGGATTGTAGAATGGATTCACAACGGCTCAATAAGGCAGAGCCTTTTTCATAATGTGCCACCAGATCTTCAAGCGCGAGGTGCTCGTGCTCCATCGCCTCGACGATGGCTTCTAGCCCGGTCAGGGCATCCTCGAAGGTGGGTGATGAAGGCAGATCTTCCTCCGCGCTGGATTTACGGCGAGCCATGATTACTTTTCGGTTTTTTGCTCAGAACTGCGGATGGGGCGGTCACTGTAATAGACCATGTGTGGCGGGATGAGAGCTTGCCGATACGGGTAGCGTTTCATGGTGTTCGCGATCTTAGGATCTCGCTCAATGACAGAGAATCCACCGGATAATGCGAGGATTTGCCCGTCGAAAACGAGCGATGCAAAATCTTGATACTGGGCACTTACCGTGGAGAAGTTTTCTGAACCGTGAGATACCGGAGAAATCACGATCCCGGTAACTGGAGTTTCAAGACTTGCGGCGATACTCTCGATTTTCTCAAAGCCAGCGCGAGTCGTAGGCAGCCAAATGCTGATCCGGTCCGCATACCAAGCAACTGCCCACGGCTGATCGGAAAAAGTGATCTGTTCGTTGGTGACCCATCCTTTTAAGCCATTTTTAGGACTTTCCAGAACGGGTGCGAAATAGGGTGGCCATTGAGGAAAACCTCCGGTGTTCACTGCCCGCAAGCCATTCATGATTTTCAGCGGCAATGTCAGAACCATCGGCAGCGCACAGATGGCCACCGCCACGATGAGATGCACATCTTTCAGGAAAGGATTGGCGGATACCAGGTCGAGACGGCTCCAGAGAATCGAGATGAAGGCGATGCCATAGGCAGACATGATCGGGGCGAAAAGGAGGTGAAGCTGGTTCGGGTCGAGCGGATCTTTTGAAATCCCGAAGAAGGCGAGGCCGAAGGCGGTGCAAACCCACATCAAGAGGATCGCCCAGCGGAAATTCGCGATGGCGGCTCTTTTAAATGGATGAAGAAGTGCCAAGAAAAATAGCGGAGCCACGACGATTCCTCCCAGCAGAGGAATGATGTCCGTGATCTGCAACAAAGTCGTTTTCAGCGTTTTTCCGACGAGACCATCAATGATGAGCGATGCGCCAGCGACATCGGAAGTCCGCATGATGAGCGATTCAGAATTTCCTCCTAGGCCATTGTAAAGGGTCAGAAAGGCCGTGCCAAAAGGGGAATCGGTAATGCCTTGATTCCGCAACATCACCAAAATGCCAGGAATCAGTAGCATGGCGATGACGGAAATGCCGATCACGCCCCGCGGGCGGAATGCGACTGCTGCATAGATGATGTAGCCGAGCGCAATCCAGACCGTCATCCAATGAGTCAGTGCCAGCAGTGTGAAAAATACCCCCGCGACGAGCGCCGGAACCATGGCGGATTTCGCTTCTGAAGACATCTCCACCGCGCGGTAGACAAAATAAAGTCCGCAGGAAAACAGCAGCAGCATCAGCATCTGCGGCAAGCCACTCAGCGAATACCCCCAAAACATTTCGCAAAACAGCATCAAAATCGCGCAAACCCCGGCGATTTTCCCATCAAAGATGCGTGATATGAGGAGATAATTTACCCCGATGGCCATGAGGAAAAACAGCGTACAAATCGTAGCGATCACTCGATCCAGCGGGAAAACCAACTCTTTTTCCCCCATCGCCATCGCATTCGGACTATCCGCGCCGATGATCTTAAAGACGGCGGCGTTAAGTAATGGATTGAGAGGCGAGTGATACGTATCTGCGAAGCCAATCAATGGGACCGAGCGTCCCTCAGCCTTGAGTGCTTGGCTGTAGGAAACCGGACGGATCACCTTGGTTGTAAATCCATTGCCACGGGAAATTTCGCGGGCGATTTGCGCTTGGTCCATCGCGTGGGGAGCATTCAATCCGCGAAATAAAACCAGAAGATTTCCAAGAGTCAGGAGCACCAAAACGAGAAAAAACAGACTGCGGCGGATGATGATGCCTGTATCGAGCTTGGATGAAGCGTTACTCATAAGAAAGGGTGTGGAGAAGGGGTGGAAATTTAGAGGCCGAGGTCTTTCAGCTTTCGCTGAAGAGTCCTGCGACTGATCCCAAGTAGATCCGCAGCGTGAGTGCGATTTTCCCCCGCGAGGGATAGCGCATTGCGGATTGCGTTGGTTTCGAGCGTATGCAAGTTGAATTCCGCCGGAGCATCAAGGGCCATTTTACGGGCCGGCAAGGATTCATGATGGGAAATGCTTGGGAAATGGAGGAATTGCGGCAAATGGCGAGCTTCTATGACGAAATCGTTACTCATGACCACCCCGTGTTCGATCGCCGTCCGCAGCTCCCGGACGTTTCCCGGCCATGGATAATGAATCAGTAATTTCAGTGCCTCATCGGTGAGCGGCTTCACCGGGCGATCGTTTTCCTTCGCGAATTCCTGCAGGAAACTATTCGCCAGCAGCACAATGTCCTCCCGCCGAGTGCCCAACGGTGGCATTTCGATCTTCACCACATTGAGCCGGAAATAGAGATCCTCGCGAAATGTCCCGTTCGCTACCAGTTGCTTCAGATTCTTATTCGTCGCCGCGATGACTCGGACATCCACCTTGATCGGCGAGTTTGATC
>JANORE010000012.1:0-2537 GCA_031415155.1 Akkermansiaceae bacterium
GATCGAGCGGCATCGTGAATGTGTTGTGTGCTTTTCGAAAATAAGCGGTGATGGCGAGCTTGATCGTAACGAATGGCGTATCTTCCCATTGCCATGCTGGATCATTCTGCGGGAAGTAGCGCTGCCCGGCGAAATAGAATCCGGAAAGACCGACTTCAGTGGCAAGTAGTAATACTTCTCCCAGCGGAGATTGATAATGAGATGCAAATGTCATCATAGTATATATCTAACCAATTGATTGCCATAGCAAGGCCGCAGCGTATGCCCGCCAAGGTCGCCAGACTTGGCTAGCCGCTTCAGCCGCGCTCGTAGAGATAAGAGTGCCGCTGCCCAGCGCCTTACGCAAGGCGAGATCCCCTGCAGGAAATGCATCTGGATAACGCAGTGCGCGGAGGGCGATGTAGTCTGCCGTCCATGGGCCGATGCCGGGTAGAGCGGTGAGTGAGGAAGACGCCTCGGCAAGCGTGGTGAAGGGTGAGAAATCTAGCCTACCTGCCAGCGTATGCTGGGCGAGATTTTGTAGCGCGAGCGCCCGTTTCCCGGGCATCCCCAGACTGGCGATTTCATCCACGCTGGCGGCTGCCAGAGCGGCGGGTGTCACGGCGAAATGCGTGAGACCATATTCATTTGTCGGGCAGGGTGTGCCGAGTCTTTCCGCGAGTCGTCCAGCTACGGTGCTGGCAGCAGCGACGGACACTTGCTGGCCGATCACCGTCCGCACCGCAGACTCAAAAACATCCCATGCGCCCGGCACCCGCAGGCCGGGATGACGACCTGCCACTGGGCCGAGTCGTGGGTCATTCACGAAGAATGAATCCATTTCCGCAGGACTTGCATCAAGATCGAAAAGCTCACGTAGCCGCCGAACAATCAGTGGAAAAACGGGAGCTAGAGTCGGGGTAATTTCGACTACCAGCGCAGCACGCCGCGGATCTTGTGACACTCGCAGCCAGCCATCGTGCCCATGGATTCGCAGCGTCCGGATCCAAGCATCTGCGGTCACGATTTCCA
Source organism: Akkermansiaceae bacterium (assembly GCA_031415155.1). Taxonomy (GTDB): domain Bacteria; phylum Verrucomicrobiota; class Verrucomicrobiia; order Verrucomicrobiales; family Akkermansiaceae; genus Luteolibacter. The sequence goes on from JANORE010000012.1 coordinate 1,012, forward strand.
CCCCGCGAGTCGCCCGGGCTTGCAGCCAAGCGAGCATTTCCGCCCACGCATAAGGCTCTCGATAGTCCAGCCGAAGTTGGATGCGACGTGTGTTTAAATCGACATCGCGGGTTCGACGGATCTGGCTGGGCTTCATCCCGCATTTTTCCACGAAGACGGCATTGAACCGGCGCACGCTGCGGAAACCTGCACTCAGGGCCACCTCAGTCATCGGGAGTGAGGTTTCGTGCAGGAGCCGCTTCGCAAAAAGCAGCCGCTCCGTCTGCATGATCGCACTCGGGGCGATTCCGCATTCCGCGATGAGCTTGCGGTGGAGTTGGCGGACACTCCAGCCGGAGAGTCGTGCGACATCTTCGAGTTGGCCACCCTCCAGCGCGGCCTCACGCAGCAATCTAACAAGCTGCGTTATCACTGAATCCGCTGCCGCCCGCTGGACTGATGGGGCGACTTCTGGGCGACAGCGCAAACAAGGCCGGAATCCTGCCTCCTGCGCCAATGCTGCCAGTGAGAAAAATTCGCAATTTCTCTGCAACGGCAACCGTGACGGACACCCAAGACGACAGTAAATCTTAGTGGTCTTAACGCCGACGAAGAATGCTCCATCGAAGCGGCGGTCACGCGAGCGCAAAGCCTCGTATCGCATCGAGTGAGAGTGGGCATCGGTATCAATCACGAGTCATTGATACCCTAAAATCCAAAGATGTCTGGCTATTTTCGGACATCAGAGTGGACGAAGCCCGCCCGTTGGGCCTCTGGCGCAAAGTGATGTGATATTGCCGCGCATGATGATTTGTGGAAATGATGCCATCGCAATCAATGGATTACACTAACAAGGCAGTATACGAATAGAGATAGGGCAACGCCCTGAGTAGAGAAACCCCAAGGAATCCAAGTCCAACCGTTTCCACAAAATATGAAGCGCGGCAGTATAGAATGACTGATTGAGAAGCTTCGGCTAATTTCCAATGGATTACGCGATTCCCTTTTGCAGATCTCTCATGCTCCACAGTGTCCCCGCCAGTGGGCTGGCGGCTCCTCTCAGTTTTCTCGCCCCATCTTTCCGCTTTGGTCCGAATCGTTCTCGTGCCGCCTTGAACGCCTCATCCACAAACTCTCGACTCCCGATCACCGCGCCATCGGTGAAATATCTGACTCGACAGCATAGCATTTTCGCCGCCCTGAGATCCTTCAACGAGGTCTCATTCTCCGGGCTTTCTAGCAGCTCAGCGGAGTTTTTCGTCACGCTTAGGCGGGTTTTTACGATGGCGGCCCGGCCCGCTTTTCGATCCAGTGCCATGCCCATCATTCGGCGATACAAGCGCGATATTTGCGGCCACGATGCGGCGTCAAAGCCTAAGCCTTCATTGCTTCGCCAAGCCCTAACAAGCCCCTCGCGCGCCTTTTTTCCATTGCCCTTTTTCCCGCCGCCGATGGCTTCGCCGTAGCTGCTCCAACGATATTCTGCGGGATCCATCACCATCCCCGCCCGCACGGGATTGAGATCGATGTAGGCGGAAATCGTCCGC
>JANORE010000013.1:0-16735 GCA_031415155.1 Akkermansiaceae bacterium
TGCGATCCGAGGATTACACCACCATTGGTTTTCCGGCCTACGCCCTGCGGCAGAAGAGAAAATTTCCACAACTCACCTGCGCGAGCAAGCCCAAGTTACTCTACTTTCCACACTCCAGCGCAGCGCGGGTTCTGGTGCTAATAAGATGACAAAATTTCCTAATAGAACGAGCACAAGGACGGCGGGTGAGGCGACATACTCACGTGCGCGTCATTCCGTGGCTTCCCTGAAGCTCTCGAGTCCGTAGTTGATCGTTCTTGAGGCGACATTCGAAAGAGGGACACCTTCTTGGTTTTTTTCGATCAACTTGCGGTTTTCGCGGGCGGGTTGGTAGTCTGGATTAATTTCTAGCGCATGGTCCAATGCCACTAATGCTTCGGCCTTGCGGCCCAAATACGCGAAGCACAAGCCCATGTTTCCATGGCAGGCTGCATTGCGTTTATTGATAGCAGCGGAAGCGCGAAATCCTTCCAGTGCGGCTTTAAAATCGTTGCGTTCCATCCGTGCAAAGGCTTGGTCGAAAAAATCAATGGATCGCAGGTAGTCATCTAACTGCATCCCCTCGTTTTTTAGGATTTCGTTGGTCAGTGATGCGATGACTGAACGGGCTTGGGCGACTTCTGGGTCAGAGAACTCCCCAAATTCTACCACTTTCTGGAAGGAGCGGATACAGTTCGCAATGTCCACTAGCTTTTGGTAGGCCACGGCCTTGTTGTAGTGTGACTCGACGCTGTAGGGATAGATCGCGATAGCTTTGTCGAACCATGTGATCGCTTCTTCGCACCGCTCTTGCATGGCATAGACGCATCCGATGCCAAAAGCCACTGAGTGATTGCACGGATGATCATTTAACAGCCTGGTCAGGGCGGTCAGGGCCTTTTGGTTATTGCCCCTTTCAGCCTGTTCTAGCGCGTTATTCACGGATTTCACCACCTCTGGGTTGATCTCCATCAAAAAATGGCCATCGGGCAATCCAGAGGAGATCACGCGGCTTCTCTCATACTTCTGGGCGGGTGCATAGTGGACGCAATCGCCGCATTCGGCATCCCGGATGGAGGCACAGCATTCGCTACAAATCTCCGCGTTGGCCTCGCGGGGACAAACTCGCCGGGCTTTGCCCGTTTCACATTTAGGGCATTTTGCTTTCATAGCGGAAAAGCTAAGGGAAATAGTTTTCGATCGTCAAACACTTCCATAGTTAGGCGGGTTCGCTTCCATCGTTTCGGATGAACACCGCGTAAAAACCAAGATCTACCAGACTCAAGTTGCCGTTATGGAGCTGATTCAGACAGTCCTCACAAAAATCGAAGATTTGCGGACAAGCTCTAAGTATTGCCAAAAGAGCGCCTAAACGCTCCACTGCTGAAGTATGAATCACGCCTTCCAAACGACACACCTTGCTTTGCAAAAATGGGTGGATGAAATGATTTCTCTCTGCACGCCGGATGCGGTGGAATGGTGTGATGGATCTCAAGCAGAATGGCAGCGACTGACGACATTACTGGTAGAAAAAGGGACATTCACTCGACTGGATGCGACCAAACGGCCGAATTCGTTTCTCGCCCGTTCAACGGCATCTGACGTCGCTCGTGTCGAAGAACGGACATTCATTTGCTCCAAGCGACCTGACGAAGCAGGCCCCACCAATCGCTGGGCAGATTCCGTAAAAATGCGAGTGACTCTCGCCGAAAAATTTACGGGCTGCATGAAAGGACGGACCATGTATATCATTCCATTTTGTATGGGACCACTCGATTCTCCACTGGCGAAGATCGGCATTGAGATTTCAGATAGCCCTTACGTCGTCGTGAATATGCGGATCATGTGCCACATGGGATCGCATGTTTTACAGCGACTTGAAGAAGAGCTGCATGGCACCGCCGAGAAAAGGCGCGACGGGCACGGGCAATTCATCCCATGTCTTCACTCCGTCGGCCAACCGCTTGAGCAAGGCGAAGCCGACACCCCATGGCCTTGTAACGAAGATAAGTATATTGTCCATTTCCCGGATACGCGGGAAATTATGTCTTATGGCTCGGGTTACGGTGGGAATGCATTATTAGGGAAAAAGTGCCTCGCTCTACGTATTGCTTCGAACATTGCTCGCGAACATCAATGGATGGCAGAGCACATGCTCATCGTCGGCATCCATGCACCGGATGGAGCAAAGACGTATCTCACCGCAGCATTTCCATCGGCATGTGGAAAAACGAATCTCGCTATGATTGTGCCGCCGAAAACCTATCTCGATGCAGGCTGGAAGACCTCCATCGTGGGCGATGACATTGCTTGGCTATGGCCCCATGCGGACGGCAAGCTGCACGCAATCAATCCTGAAACTGGCTTCTTCGGAGTCGCGCCGGGGACGGCGTACGACACGAATCCCATCGCCATGGAGTCCATGAAGGAAAATGCGATTTTCACCAATGTCGCTCTAACCGATGATGGCGATATTTGGTGGGAAGGCATGACTCCAGATCCACCGAAGCACCTCATCGACTGGACGGGCCAAGACTGGACGCCAGATTGTGGGCGCACGGCAGCTCACGCAAATGCCCGTTTCACCGCGCCTGCCGCGCAGTGTCCGACCATTGATCCCGATTGGCAAAATCCTGATGGAGTCCCTATCGACGGAATCATCTTTGGAGGACGCCGCCCGACGACCATGCCGCTCGTCTATCAAGCATTCAACTGGAGTCACGGCGTCTACATCGGCGCGACGATGGGTTCTGAGATGACAGCTGCGGCTGCGGGAACGATCGGGAAAGTCCGCCGCGATCCGATGGCGATGCTACCTTTTTGTGGTTACAACATGGGTGATTATTTCGGAAATTGGTTAGAAATACGCCGACATCTGCGGCATTTACCACGCTTCTTCCATGTGAACTGGTTCCGCAAAGATCAGAACGGGAAATTTCTCTGGCCTGGTTACGGAGAAAATATGCGCGTCCTCGAATGGATCGTGAAGCGCTGCCATGGTGAGGCTGCTGGCGATGAAACACAGATCGGCTGGATACCTACGGTTGAAGATTTTAACCTCACCGGACTGAACGGTTTTACCGAGCAACATTATGATCAAGTGATGGCATTTGACCGCACGGAGTGGAAAGCGGAGCTGGTGAGTCAAAGTGAATTTTTCATCGATCTCTACGATCACTTACCTAAGGAACTGGTCTACCAGCGTGAGCTGCTCATCGCTCGGCTGGCCTAATATCATGAATCTTTTTCTAGCAGAAAGATCACTCTATTTTAGACCTATCAAAAAATCTTCTGCCGCTTTGCGGTGAGCGGCTTGTTTGGCGGGTGCTTGCTTTTCCCAGCTGCGAGCCATCATCGAGAGGCGTGGATTTTTTAGAAAAAATTCCGTGTGATCGCCGATGAAACTCCAGAATAGCCCATCCCAGATTTCACACCACGGACCTCTTACTTCATTCGACATTTTTAAAACATAGTTCGAGCCAGAGATATAGGGTTTGGTGGTGAAAGTGCCACCATCCGCGAATTGTGACATCCCATAAACATTCGGCACCATCACCCAGTCATACGAATCGACGAACATTTCCATGAACCAACGGTAGACATCATCTGGTTTGATGCGACAGAGCAGCATGAAATTTCCGAGCACCATCAGACGCTCAATATGATGACAATACCCATCATTGAGTAATTGGCGAATCACGCGGTCCACCGGCGGGATTCCCGTGGTGGCATCATAGAAACCTTGCGGAATGGATCGCTCAAATCCCCAGAAATTTCGATTCCGAATTTCCGTTCCACGGTGTTCATAAATCCCACGCATAAATTCTCGCCATCCAATGACTTGGCGGATAAATCCCTCGACTGAATTCATCGGTATATCTTTAAATTTCGCGGCCTTTATCAAAATTTGATCCACCACGGCTTGCGGATCTAGCAATCCGATGTTCAGCATCGGCGTGATTGCCGCGTGATAAATATAGGCATGCTCCGTAGAAATCGCGTCTTCATAGAGACCGAAATTCTCGAACCGATCTTCGATAAATTGATGAAGCCATATCTCCGCATCCACCCGTGTGACTGGCCAGCGGAAGTGTGCTAGCGAGCCAGGATTCTTCGGAAATTTCCGTGAAACGTAGTCGGCAGCCTCCCGTGTGAAGGAGTTCATTTGGCAGTGCGGCTCGCACGGCGGCACATGGTTTTTAGGTAGCTTCGCTCTATTTTCTGCATCAAACGACCACTTCCCACCGACTGGCGACCCGTCGTTTTCGAGCAGTATGTTCATCCGTTTGCGCTGCTGCTCATAGAACTTCGCCATGAATGGCTTTTTCTTTGAAGCTAGATGAGTGGTTAAGAATTCAGGCGGGCTGATAAAATTGGGGGAATCCGTGATGACAAGTTCGATATTTCGAGTCGCCGCAAAACGCTGAATGCGCCTCATTGAGATATGATCCATGGGATCCGCGAGATGGATTCGCTTCACCGCTTTGGGGAGATGAGAATCTAACAATTTCATGCTGTCTGCCGCATGATCATCCGGCACTTCTATGTAATGAATGGAGTAGCCATCGGCTTCAAGTTCAGCGGCGTAAGCCTTCATCGAGGCTCGATGCAGCATGAGTTTTTGCACATGCATCGGCATCGGCCAGTGTGAGTCGTTGCCGAAAAATAATGGATCCTCGACTAACCAAACGTCTCGCTCTTTCGCAATGGCGGGATGTTTTTTGAAGAGTTGATGGGGATAAATTAGCGAGATTTCCATCGCCGAAACTGTAAGAGAAAGTGATCGAGTCAAGGAAGTTTCTTGTTGTTGTCCATGCGGCGATTGCTCCGGCATCGGTCGCTGCAATACTTCACCTCATTCCAGACGAGTTCCCATTTCTTCCGCCACGCAAAAGGCCGCCTGCAGGTGAGGCAGATTTTTTCAGGGAGATTCTGTTTTTTCACATTTCGCATGAAATCATTCCGCTAGACTATCTTCATTCATGCGATGCAGAGATTCTAAATAAGCATTTTTCGGAGCAGATTTCACGGGCCGATTTTCGGTTTGTAGCATCTGATTCACGCGAGGCGCACTTCCTGCGATGAGTTCCGCAATGAGCGATGCCTCGGGTAGATTTTTCCAATATTTCTTGGGCATCTCAGATTGCATGGCTTTGGTTTTGAGGCGGGCGGGATTAAAAATACTGCGGTAGTAAGTCCGCCATAAATCATCGAGAGCATCCTCATCTGGGGCGCAGCTTCTGGAAACACCGGGCGTGAAATGGAGCTTCTTGCCATCCCAGTGGCCACATTCGCTCGGTGTCAGAATCGACCAATCCATCCCGACAAAACGTTTTTCAAAAAAGGAAATGGCCAGTCGCACAATGCGGTGCTCTGGCTCGAACCAAGCCACGAATTGCTCGCGTCCCGTAGTCTCGTCTTTCCCCACCAAGCGGAAGCGGACGAAGGCGTGCATCTTGTGAATATCACGTCCGATTGCTTTATTCCATCCCTGAGCTTGGCGGACATCACGATCCGTCGCCATGCCTAACAGATGTCGCTCGCCACCATGAGTGAGCCGCCAGAGCATCCGATACAATAGTCCCCACCGCCGAGCATCCGAGTGTGCGGCTACACTTCGAGCGAGGTCCAGAAAAGCCGCAGAAACTTTAGGAACCGCGATTGCAGGCTTGTGAGAAATCGGCTCATCACTGGCGAAGAGAGCCTGCTCATCGCGATCATTTGTCCATAGCACTTCATCAGGCCGGATACCTTGTGATAGCAATTTGCGAGCTTGATCTCGCCAAGCTTCATACTGTGGTTCGATGACAACGGTCTGCATCTTATATTTCTCCAGAACGCACCGAGATGATATCGCTCGCCGTCGGTGCCAATATGTCAAAATTTAATTCTAACTGGCGCGGTGGCGGTAGAAAACGCGCACGCAAACTATCATCATCCAGACCCAGCCGCAGTGGATGGTGGTCTGCTGCAATGATGAATGGCAGGACTTTTTTCATTTGCAGACGCAGGCGTAATAAATCGGTGAGGCGTAACTGAGTATATCTGCGGGCACCAATGATCCGGTCCACATTTCGCACGCCGATCCCCGGAATCCGTAGTAATACCTCGCGTGGAGCCGTATTGATATTGATGGGAAATGCCGCCCGATTTCTTAACGCCCACGATAGCTTAGGATCTAAATCGAGATCTAAGTTTGGCGCGGCGGCGGTGGTGATTTCATCCACTTTATATTCATAAAAACGCAGTAACCAGTCTGCCTGATAGAGACGATGCTCCCTCACCAGTGGTGGAGATTTCAGCGGTAAAATCATCGACGGCTCGGGGATGGGACTGAAGCCGGAGTAGTAGACGCGCCGCAGATTGTAGCCGCTATAAAGTGTGTCCGCTCGTTTCAAAATGACTGAGTCTGTCGAGTCGTCCGCGCCGATGATCATTTGCGTGCTCTGGCCCGTGGCGAATGGCGGAGGCTTGGGCGTATTCGGCTTACGTCGCTCGGCGTGGCGTTCCTCGATTTTATGTTTGATGTGGCCCATCGCATCTTGGGTCCGAGCTAGATTTTTTTCCGGCGCTAAGATGGTCAGACTTTCTTGGGTGGGTAGCTCGATGTTGATGCTGATGCGGTCCGCATATCGTCCGGCGAGCTCGATGAGTGCGGGCGAAGCCTCGGGAATGGTTTTGAGATGGATGTAGCCTCGGAAATGGTGATCTTCGCGAAGTTTTCTCGCGACGTCGATGACCAGCTCCATCGTATAGTCCGCACTGCGGATGATGCCACTGCTAAGAAAAAGTCCCTCGATGTAGTTTCTCTTATAAAAATCCAGCGTGATCTGGACCACTTCATCTGGCGTGAAACGCGCCCGGCGGACGTTACTGGACCGGCGATTGATGCAATAATGACAGTCGTAAAGGCAGGCATTCGTCAGTAGCACCTTGAGCAGAGAAATACAACGCCCGTCCGGTGTATAAGAATGGCAAATGCCCGCACCGCCTGTCGATCCCACGCCTTTGCTACCGCGTGAATCTTTTTTAGCCGCACCGCTGCTTGCGCATGAAGCATCATATTTCGCCGCATCTGCGAGAATTTCGAGTTTATTTCCTAGGTCCATTGAATTCAAATGAACAGTAATCTGGACATGTCGATTGTCACGTCTTCAAAACGAAAAATCCGTCTCTGCTTAGAACGCGTATTTCACGCCCAGAAGGCCGAACGGTGATGGATCGATATCTTCCGAAAACACCTCATCTTCGGTGCCGTCTCGTAGTTCCAGCTCACCGCCGAAGTTCATCCCAAGTTGGGCGGTGATTCTGAAATTTTCCCCGAAACGCCGCTCGGCCCCTACGCCAGCACGGAAGAGACTGAGTTTCACCGCCTCCACTTGACCGCCAGTTCCTTTCTGATCCACATCCCAAGAGCCACCTGCCGGATACGCGGAAAGGCTAAATGTCCAATCCGCATCAAGGTTCCATCCCACCGCTAATATCGGCGGCGTGAGCTGGACCGTGAAGGAATCCGTGGGGCGCCAAATCACACCAAGTCCCGGAAACGCCGTACTTTCCCCAATGGAATAATTGTAAACACCGACTGCGGCGAAGGTGAAACTCGGAGAAAATTGATAGCCGACGACGCCGATCGCGCGGAAGGCGAAATCATCGCCGCTGACTTCATCGAAATCACTGGCGATTCCTGGGCTGATGATACCCAGTCCCATCCAGCCTTCATCCGATTTCGGGAAACGGGCCGCCGTCATCTGGAGACTCACGGTGCTGAGAAAAAGATCATCGACGCCAGAGACGCCATTCACATCCAGTGAGGAATAACCGTAAGCAAAGCTCGCCCCGATGAAGGTCTGCTCATCGACTTTCTTCCCAAACAGCGGCGCAAGTAGGCGACAGTCGTAGTAATTCACATCGCCACCGCTATTTTCAAAATCCATTCCGGCAGAGCCTGTGAATACCGAAGAAAAACCAGGTGATCCAAAACCAAATAAGGCGGGATCGAGCAAACTCATCTTCGTTTCCTCCTCGGCAGCAAGTCGCGGAATCACAAGGCAAATAGAAGTGAGGAGCAATGGGGACAAATTTTTCATGTCACATAATTTCAGCGCAATCTTCTAAAATGCACGAGATTTCATGAGTGCAATCCTTGGTCGGATTTTGGGTAACCTTTTCTGGGCGAATAAACCCTCTGAGAAAGACAAGAAATCAACTCGTAAGGATCTATGAGGGCGAAGCACTACCACGAAATCAAATGGCGTTCATCCGCGAAGACCCTGTTGTTACATTCACTAGGAATATGACCTAACACATATCTCAAAAATCAGCGCCATCGCATAACTCCAATATGATACTGCCGCGCTTCATAATTTGTGGAAACGTTGGGCTTAATTTGCCCCAACTGGGCAATCCATTGAGCGACGGCATCGTTTCCACAAATCATCATGCCCGGCAGTATGCAGTGAAAACGCCGTTCAAAACGTTGAATCCATAGATCCATTCTTCACTGTTCCCGCCGCCATGAATCCCAAAGCCCTAGTCATAGCGACGCCCAGCTCGAAGTGAACATCAATCCACTAACCCCAGCATCAAGGGGGTTAGGCGTTTTGATGAAATAAGGAAAAAGCTGGATTAGTCGAGCTTGGGCTTCCCAACGCGGCGGACAGCACCGAAGCGTTTTTGGAATTTGTCAATGCGGCCCTCGGTATCCACAAACTGGGCAAGGCCAGTAAAAAATGGATGGGAATCTGAAGTGATGCCGATCGAAATCAGACTGTGTTCGACGCCGTCGATGACTTCCTTCTTCTCGGAAGTTTTCGTTGAACGGCTGATGAAGCGTTTGCCAGTGGTCATGTCAACGAAGACGACCGGATTATATTTCGGATGAAGGTCCTTTTTCATGGAAGTAAAGTTCCAGCCACGTTACCGACGCAGCGGGACGCGGAGAATCGCGAAAATCGTCGAGCTGTCAAGCTGGCATCGGTGATGATTTTGAATGTGTCAAAATTATGACAAATAAAGGCTTGAAAAATATTTCATCCAATTTGAAATATTTTTTGGTTTTTTGAGTCGCTTTTGTGAGTAAGAGATGTAGTTTGTCCATTGTTATGGCAATTACTACGAAACGCACTCGATTCTCACGTCGCCTTCCCGATCACGTCACTGATGAGCTTTGCAATGTTCTCGCTGAAAAAAAGATCTTTGGTTTTAACGATCTTTTTGAACGTGTTTTCGCTAACCTTAAAGTTCGCAACGCGGTAAGCGGTGGCGAGGAAATGCTCCGTCTGCGGGCCTACGAAAAGCTTCAAAACCTAGTCACCCGCGGACTCGTCGAGAAAATCGGCAAGGAATACAAGGGAACGGCTCGCGTTCATGAAGCATCAAGCGCCTACGCAGCCGCCCAAGAAGCAGCCGCCCAAGAGGAAGTTTGATTTTCATTACTTGGTTATTTTTATAAACCCGCACTGTGAAAAATAGTGCGGGTTTTTTGTGTCTCGCAACCGTGGAAATGATACTGCCACGCGTCGCTTCGGCTTGATGAGAAGTTCATTTCTTGCTGCGCCTATCCGTAGGTTTCGCGACCTTTTTCGCATCCATATCTCGGGTGCGTTTCCGCCAATCCCGCTTGGCCACGGCCTCACCCGGCATGGGAGCGGGGATGGTGGCGTAGTAGTCGAAGCCTCTCAGCCGCTTCCGATCCAGCCGCTGGCCGATGAAAAACTCAAGAATGCCTAATAAATTGAGATCGGCCTTAGGAACGAAGCTGACCGCCTCGCCCTGCATTTCCGCCCGACCTGTGCGCCCGATGCGATGCACGTAATCTTCGGGATTGACGGGGAAATCGAAGTTCACGACTTGTGTGACGCCGTCGATGTCGATGCCGCGCGCGACGATGTCCGTGGCGACGAGCACTTGGACTTTTCCATCTTTGAAATCTTGGAGCGCTTGGAGCCGTTGCTCCTGGGTGCGGCTGGAGTGCAGCTTGGTGACTTTTACTTGAGCCAGCTTGAGGAAATTCGTGAGGAGATTCGCACCATCCTTCATCCGAACGAAGACGAGGACTCGCTTGAAATCCGGTTGCCGGAGAAGCTCTAGCAACAGCGCGTTTTTCAGATGCGCGGGCACTTCATAAACGCACTGGGCCACGGTGTCTGCTGGATTGGACCGCTTCCCGATCTGGACCATCTTTGGCTGATATTGAAATCGCCGTGCCAGAGATTCGACCTCCTTGGGGAAAGTCGCAGAGAACATCAACGTTTGCCGACGTTTTGGCAAACCGCTGACGATTTTCTCGATGTCTGGCAGGAAACCCATGTGCAGCATCCGGTCTGCCTCATCGAGAATCAGTATTTCTAACAGGCTGAAATCGATTTTCTGGCGTCCGATGAGATCGATCAAGCGCCCCGGAGTGGCCACAATCATATCCACTCCTTTGCGCACAGACTTGATCTGTGCTTCTTCCTCGACTCCGCCATAAATTGCGGCCACGCGGATGGGCAAACCATTACCGTATGACCGGATATTTTCCATGATCTGGACGGCGAGTTCCCTTGTCGGTGCTAGGATCAATGCCTTGGTGCCACGCGCTTGGCCTTGGCGATTTGACAGGGAAAGACGGTGGAGCATCGGCAGCACAAAGGCGGCCGTCTTACCAGTTCCTGTTTGCGCGATGGCGATCACGTCATTTCCCTGCATCACCTTGGGAATAGCCGCCGCTTGGACCTGAGTCGGGCGGATATAACCTGCTTTTTGAATGTTGCGAAGAATCTCGGTATCGAGGCCAAAGTTACTGAACGGCATGGCGGACGGTAGCCATTTGAGTCGCTCGTGGAAAATCATTTAACCCAAAAACCGAAGTTGGATAGGGCATCGTTTGGCTGGAGGCCATGTGGTAGAAGGATTGTGTTGAATAATCGCACACCCACTGGTTTCCAAAATCATCGATTTTTTGACTCCGTCACGTCCGCTTCTTACGGCCTAGCGGCTCGGCGATGGACCCGGTATTTTGCGGGCTGCCTTGGATTCATTTTCCCAACAAAAACTCTGAGCAAACATGATATAACCCTTGAGAGAACACTTTGGAAAATTTCCATGCCATTTCATTTCCGATGAGTCATGGATCCACTCAGGAATTGAGCGAGTCATCGGAGATCATCGCGCCCAGCTACTGCATGAAGAAGTGATGGAAAATCCACCTTCGTCAGCTAAACCGCCAACGATGAATGATGATCTCACAACGAATGCGAATCCAATTTACTCAACTCGTTTTGATGTCGATGACTCTTTTCCAATGCAGCCTAAGAATCAGACAGAAAAAAGTTGCCTGTTATTTCAAAACTCATCATGAACGGCGGGCATGAGAAAGTATCTCAAACCCTGTAGCATTCTGATTCTCCTGTTTTGGGGCGCCGCCGCATTTGTCTATTTACCAGAGACGACTCGAAGTCTTAATCAGGCAGCGACTGAGAAACTTGAAAGCTCGCAATATCTGGGGATTTTCAGTGAGGTAAATGCCCGCTTTCACGGACAAGAAGCCACTCTCACGGGAGTGGTCGCACTGGATGAAGAAAAGCAACTTGCCGAAAAAGTCATCCGCACCGAGGTCCGTTTACCGAATGAACGTGGTGCGAGCCACAACCCGGTGACCGCCGTCCACAACGAAATCCGCGTGGATCCAAATGCCACGAACCGGAAACGCCCGTGGATCATCGCTAGCTTGTTTCAGGAAAATCAACGCCTTGATGGGGTGCTCAAGTCATCCGAGCAACGCACCAAGCTGCTGGCACAGATCGCCTCGCGTGCACCCATGGCCACGCTCAACAACCAAATCCTCGTCAACGAGCCTTCCCTGCCCGCTTCCGCTTGGGAAGCAACACTCGATCAAGTCCCTAATTTTAAAAACATCCTCGCTGGCAAAAAAGATAAAGAACAAGCGATCATCGCCGTGACCCTTTGCGACGGAAAATGGACCACTTTCCCACCGACTGCGACCGACGCAGAAATCGCCACACTTCTCCAAGATCGCAAGATTTCTCCTCATGAAATCACCCACTCCCTCCATGCGCTGCGTGCTTGGCGGACGAGTCCAAACTCAGAAGAAGTCGCCCGTCTTGCTGCGGAAAAGTCCAAGAACGATGCCGCCGAACTTGCACTCGCAAACGCTCAAAAAAGCGCGCAAGCAGAACGAGAAGCCCAAAAGCTCGCCACACTATCGCCTTCCTACATCGGCCTTACTGCGCTGAATCAGAAGATCAACCTCTTCGGCCAAGTCCCTGCAGAAGCTCAGAAAAGCCAAGCAATCACCTCCGCTCAGAGCATTTATCCCGGCTACGAAATCGACGGCACACAGATCACGATTGATGCGAGCCGAGTCTTGCCCGCAGCATCCAACTTCACCCTCCCTGCGGGCAAGGACAACTTCATCGCCTTCGCCACATTCGATGGCACGAACAAGCTCTATCCCGCCGATGTCTTCGACTCGGAAATCGCCAAGGACTTCCCTTCGCTCAAATTTGGCGATGATGAACTTTCGAATCTCCTCATCCATTTCCGCACGAATCTCGCCTCAGCCGGAACAATCACTCGTGACGAACCCTATGTCGCGATCGCAACGGATGGAAAATCCCTAATCCTGACCGGTGAGGTGGCCGAAATCGCAACGAAGGCGAGTTTGTTAGAAAAAGTAGCTGCCGCGAATCCAGGTGTGAAACTCGTGGATAAAGTGCAGGTTTCCAGCTTGGTCAACACAGTCACTGAATTCTCGCCGACTCTCGATAGCACGCCGAATTTCGCCGGAGTCAGCGCAGGTGTCGCCATCGCCCGTCTCGGTCAGAAGTGGCGAAATGCCGTCGTTCACTCGATTTATTTCAAGACCGGCTCGGACCGTTCCAAAGATCAAGAACGTGCGATCTATCAAATGCGCCGGGTTCGTGAACTGTTACCCAATGCTTCATTCGAAGTCGTCGGACACACCGACGATGTCGGCAGTGCAGATTCTAATAGAAAGCTCAGCCTGGAACGCGCTCAAAGCTTCGTGAGCTACGCGACCGGCTCCGGCTTCGACCCCGCCATGTTCACCAGCCGTGGCGCAGGTCAGGATGAACCCATCACTCCAAACGAAACTGAAAACGGCAAAGCCCTCAATCGTAGGGTCGATGTCATGTTGAAATAATTCTCTAACACCCCACCTCATTCAATATCATGAACTCTGGAAATATTTGGTTTATCATCAAACTTCTGCCGCTTCTCGCTTTGTGCGCTCTGGTTTTCGGCTTGATCGGCTGGTGGCTACGCCGTTCTTTTGGTAGCCAGACGACTCAGGTTCTGGCCGCTGCGGCTCCTGACACCAGCTCGCGTGATCGCATCAAAAAACTCGAAGAGAAGCTCCAAAAGGCCGATAGCAGCCACAAATCTGCCAAGAACGATTTCGAAGCTCTCCAAAAAACCACGGTTTCGCGTAGCTCGTTAGAGGAAGCACAAGGGGAAATCAGCAGACTGAAAGAAATAGATGCTTCTAACAAAAAACGGATTGCGGCTCTGGAGGCGGACTCGAAAAAGGCAATCGCCAGCATTGCGGCACTCAATGCGAACAACAACGATGCCGACCGACTTCAAAAAAGCAGAACCTTCGCCCTTGAAAACGAGCTTTCGAAAACTCGCGAGCAACTGGCACGCTTCGAATCCGCCACGGATAACACCGGGGAACTCCAAGCTGAAATTGATCGCCTTCGCGAAAACGTCGTGAACGCCAATCGCGTCACAGGCGAGATCCGCCGCCAAGAAATTGCCACCGCAGAAGCACTGGCCGCTTGTGAAGCCCGTTTTGAAAAACTCAGCGAGAATCCGAAATCCACGCCGACGTTGCGACCCCTGCTCGGTGCTGTCGTAAACCCAAAACCGCCCGAGTCAGACCGTATCGCAGCGGCACGCGCCGAAGTGATGCGCCTGAATGCGAACCGCGAAGCCGCCAGAAAAGCAGAGGAAACTGCGGCTTCCGAAGCCCAAGCACGGATGAAAACTGAAACCGAAGTGGAAACCGAAGTGGAAACCGAAGTGGGAACCGAAGTGGGAACCGAAGTGATGATTGAGCCACTTGTCACGCCACCAGCTCCTTTCGAAACCATCAGCGGAGAAGAGATCATCGCAGCTTCTGAAATCTGGGGGAAACACATGGTCCAAGACGATTTAAAAATCGTCGAAGGGATCGGCCCAAAAATCAGCGAACTTCTTCACCACGCAGGCATCACCACTTGGAATGAACTTGCGGATGCTCCCGTCGAACGCATCCAAGAAATTCTCGAACATGCTGGCGATTCTTATGCCATCCATCAGCCCAATACCTGGCCACGCCAAGCCGCGATGGCTCGTGATGGCCAATGGTCTGAGTTAAAAACATGGCAAGATGAGCTAGACGGCGGCAAAGAATAAATCCAGTTCGCTTGGCCGTGGATTTCCATATCGAGGATCCACGATCCGATCTTTTACCAAACTCGCGCTATCCTGCCGCGCACGTAAATTCGTGGAATGCCAGCGGATAAATAGTCATCCGCGATGATGTGACTTGTGGATTTCACTGAACCCGTCGAGAGTGCGCTGGAAGTTCTTCTCATTTCTTGGGAGCTTCTAGATTCATTGCAGAGCCTGAATGCCGCCCGTTTCTCCAATGTCCGATCCACCCACATCGCCCCATTTAAAAGTCGTAATCCCGGAAGCTCTTCGGCTTCAGTTGGATAATTTCCGCCGTCATCTATGGCGAGTGAAAATTATAGAAGCCATCGCCGCAGGAGTGATCGGGCTGCTAGTTTCTTTCCTGTTGGTCTATGGACTGGATCGTATTTGGCAAACACCGGGCTGGGTTAGGCTCGGAATTTTGCTGACTGGGATTTCACTATTTGCCATGTTTGCCCCGTTTTGGTTGCACCGTTGGGTTTGGCGGCAGCGCCGGGAAACCCAGCTTGCTCGCTTGATTGCTCAGCGTTATCCGGGGTTAGGAGATCGCCTCTTGGGTGTCATTGAGCTTCAAGACCAACAAGGAAATACCGATACCCTTTCTCCTCGTCTGCGCGAAGCGGCGATGGAAGCGGTGGCGATGGAAGCGAGTCAACGCAAGCTGGATGACGCCTTGCCAACCCAACGTCACAGACGCTGGACTCTCGCGGCACTCGGGCTGGCCATCATTTCAGCAACCGCCTTTATCCTGACGCCGCAAGCTGGCTGGAATGCATTTCAACGCTGGTTGATGCCACTTTCGCCAACGGAGAGATATACATTTACTCGGCTAGAAAACCCACCGACCCACCGAGCCGTCCCATTTGGTGAAGCGTTTGAAGTGACGTTACGCCTTGCTAAAGATTCCGATCAACGTCCCGTAAAAGCATCGGGCAGATATGGTTTACAACCGATTTTGGAAACTACTTTGAACCAGGAAAGCTATCATTTTACATTCCCCGGCCAGCAAGATCTAGGCACCATCGTTTTCAATATCGGCGATCTTCGGCATGAACTTCGCATCGAACCCATCCAACGCCCGAGCGTGGAAGCCATCGTCGCGGTGATCACATCACCCACCTATTTAAATATCCCCGAAAAGACCGTGAATCTGAATAACGGCGTGGTCAGTGCCGTGGAAGGCAGCAAGGTCCGCATCGACTTGACGATGAATCGGCCAATCGCATCGGCTTCGTTTGGACCGACTCGTTCACAAACGATTGATGGTGCGAAAGAAGGCAAATCTGTCTACTTACCCATCGAAGGTCAGTTGTCACTTTCTGGGCCAACGGCAAAGACGCCTGTCCTTGATGTCGGAACCACGCCTTTTGAAATTCCATTCACGTGGAAAGATCCATTTGGTCTCACTGGCGATACAGAATTTCGCCTGCGAGTGGATGCCGTCCCCGATGCGGTGCCCACGATTTATCTGCAAGGCGTAGATCGGCAAAAGGTGATGTTACCCGAGGAAACCATCGACTTCGAACTACTGGCGGAAGATGACTTCGGCATCAGGCAAGCTGGGATCGAGTGGGTTGGGCAATTCACTCGACCGACCGATGAGATTCCCGCCAAAGGCGAAATATCCCTCGCTCAAGGTCAGCCTGAAGAACGCCGGATGATTCAGCCCGGCTCGTTTTCACCCAAAGCATTTGGCATCACACCCCAGAAAATTACCCTTCGTGGTTATAGCGAAGACTATTTCCCCGATCGTGGCCGCGTGTATTCAGAACCGATCATTCTCTACGTCCTGACTCGGGACGAACATGCCCAGATGCTAAAAACCAAATTTGATCGTACGATCAGCGAGCTGGAAGATCTCGCACGGCGTGAACTCGAATTGTTAGAAGAAAATCAACGACTTGAACGCCTCAATGGCGAGGAACTCCAGAAAGACGAAACCGCCAAACGCCTCGAAACTCAAGAGCAGGCCGAAGCAGAAAGTAAGCGCAGAATGCAGGATCTCACCGAACGAATGGAAAATCTAATGAAAGATGCTGCCCGCAATGGTGACATCCAAAAGGACACCCTTCAGAAAATGGCGGAATCGCTGAAGTCGATACAGGAACTTTCACAACAAGATCTCCCGAAAATTCAGGGGAAACTCGGTGACTCACAAGAGCGGTCTAACACTCCCAAACAGGCTCAGAAAGATGTCGCGGAGGCCGTCGAGGAACAGAAAAAAGCCGTTGAAAAAATGCAGGAAGCCATCGACAAGGCAAACGATGCAAATCGCCAGTTCGAGGCTGGCACATTTGTCAATCGTTTGAAA
>JANORE010000014.1:0-2756 GCA_031415155.1 Akkermansiaceae bacterium
ATCGACTTTGTGTATTCGTAGGAGTTTTTCGTAATGAATTCGGCCTCCTGAGTCGTTGTGCTGAACTTACGATTGCGTAATTGATCAATCGCATAATCGGTTAATACCGTAACCGCTATTTCTACTGCCGAGATCCTGCCACTCTTCAGTTGATCTGAAGTCACTGAACCTCCGGAAAATGGAGTGTCGATTCCTTGACCGTTAAATTTAAAACTATCTGCAACTCCTCCCGAGCCTCCGACAATCACTGGAACATTAATAATCGTAGGTGCCCCTGAACCCGAGGATAACTCGGTCACTTCAACATGAAACGTCATGGTGAATTGCAATACGTTTTCACAAATGAAATTTTCTGATTTAACAAGGTCGCTTTGATATCTCGAAAATGCACTCTCCAAGTCTGCTTGCCCCAATAAATTTTCGAAAGTTTTATCTGGATCTACGAGGAGCCGATTAAAAACGAAGGTCTCAAAACCAGCTTCTTCCGTAGAAGTCATTGGGTTTTTATATTGTAGTTGGTAACCCACGCATGAAATGTCTCCGCCATTGTCTTGTCCACTTACACCGATTTGACCATTGTAACGGTCATTTGATCCGGTGAAAAAAATTAACTTCGAAGCGTTGGTGCTTTTGATGTTCTCACCAATTTGCTCGTTATCAAATCGAGCGGAAAGCCATTCATAATTATTCCCACGTCGCAAAACCAAAGACTCAAAGTCTCGCGCGACCGTATCAATCATCGCCTTGGCTTGGCGAGATGCCCGAAGTTCAGCTCGACTCCGATTCCAAGTATCAAGCGCTACCGAGGTAACAGAAACTAATACGCCCACAATGATCGTTGTGATAACCATCGCAGTTAAAAGCTCCACAAGGGTGAAACCCCGGTTACTTTGGGAAATTTTTTCGGTTTTCATCAGGAATAATGGGTAAAAAATTAACGCCGAACTACCAAATTCCGTGTAAATATGGAGGCTTTGAAGTTTTCAAATTTCTTATCAAAAACTGATCCCGAATAGAAATTTTCATCCTTGGAAGGCATGATATAAAACTGAGCAGAAAAAGCGATGATCGCCTCGGGATAATCATCCGCAGAATCGCTGGTGTTTCCTATATTTGCGGGGTCTGTAATCACGCCCGGCTCGCCTGGCTTCAGTTCTCCAGTATTATTGTCGAAAACCAGTTGTTTGCATTTCACTAAATAAACGGAACCTTCGATCGCGGCCAAATCTTGTATGAAACTGGCATCGTTCTTGCGACGAGCCATCGAAACCACCGTAAAGTCTTTTCCTGTTATTTGATCCTTCGTTGTAGCAAGAGGTTGGGGAGTTCCATCACTGCGATTCTGAGAAGAGCTTCCACGATATTGATAGACAAATAGAGCATTGTCAGGAATGTTTCCAGACTTCTTGATCCAATCAAAAGCCTTATCAAATCCCGTCGGATCGGATGAGCTAGAACTGATGGATTGATCTGCCTCACGCAGAGTGACTAATTCTCTCTCCAAAGTCGTCGTGAGTCGATCTGCCTGCTGGGAGCTGATTGATCTGCGAATACCACCTGCTGCAGGAGTGAATACGATCAGGAAACCCGTAAGGAGTACGGCGAGCACACCGATGGCGATGACCGTCTCTAGAAGAGTAAAGCCACGAGGACTAGGCGGGTTTGAGAGTTTCATAAATGAATCTACTAAAATTCTGTTCCTGAGCGAATCTCTTGAATCGCATTAGAAATTTGAGATGGGCTTCGAAAAATTGAGGAGCTGCCACTGCGCCAAATGACAAAACCACCGAAGTCTCGCTTACCTGCCGCAGTCACACGAGGTTTTGCACTCGCACTCGTGGCATCCTTAACTCCTGAACCGATGACAAAACTCGTACCTGGAGTCGTACAAATTCCTTCGGCGTTGAATTCGTAATAAAAGTAAGAACCCTCATAGGCAGGTTTTGCATCCGGTAGACTTGGCATTTCTTCAATAGAACCCACTCCATCGGCACCTTCAGTCGCATCTCTTTTACTAAATTCTTGGCTATAAAAGACTTGCTCTGGAAGTAGGAGCCCTCGGCTGTCGTAAACCCATTGATCTCTGATGGCTTTTCCTTCGTCATCCAATTTTTCATAGATGACCAACATTCGCCGGAGATTTTCAGCTGGGGCGTTCGTTAAATCCTTAGCAATCAAAACACGTGCTCTCGTGCCTTTGCCGACGGCAATCGTCCGGGCTTCTCCAAACATCATTTCGGAGGATGCAACTCCGCTGGTGACACCTTTTCCTCCGATTCCGCTGAGTCCGATCGAACCAGCCGTCATCAAAATAGCCATAATAGCGATGACGACGATCATCTCAATCAAGGTGAAACCATGGTCCCGACGTTGAGGAAACTTGTGACCTATTTGAATCGCTTGCATAAATTAACTGTTGGGTTCTTTCTGAAAAATTTGCCGAGATCGGAGGCCAGAGCAAGTACAAATGTCAATACATCGCAATTACTTTGTTGTTTTATTTGCCGGATATCTTCCAGCATTCGGACCGACAGTCCACAACCAAGCGGGTTTTACCATTTCTTTAATATCTTTACGAGTCGCCTCCCATCCGAGCAGTTTTTTGGCCAAGGAAGGATCCGCCACTAATGACGCTGGATCTCCCTCGCGGCGAGGTCCGTATTTGACGGGAACTGTTTTCCCAGTCACCTCCTCGACAGCATTGATGATTTCTCTGACCGAGACACCCACTCCAGTCCCGAGATTACAGCGAATCG
>JANORE010000015.1:0-7015 GCA_031415155.1 Akkermansiaceae bacterium
GAAACGGAGCGTGCCCGTTCCACTCGGGAAATTCGTTCCGACAGCCCCAGCGCGGACGACGACGGTATAAACTCCGCCTTCTGGATCTTGGGAGGATAGGAGAACCGGATGCGACGGCAATGAAGCGAGCAAGGTCTGTCCGCCCACCCAGCCATAGCTGTCGTTTGAAGAAGTGTAAGGTACGGGAATACCGCTACCTTTCACCATCGAAATCCCCGGATTCCCGACCCGATCTGTCATGGAAACCTCGAATAATCGCGTGCCAACTGGAACGGTCACTCGGTAAATTGCAAGATCTCCACCTGCTAAATTAAAGGGCAGCGCCAGCGGAGTGCTCGTGAGAACACCGAGATCGTTGACCGGTTTCGGGGTCGAGGAGGCGAATGTCCCACTGGATGGATTCACTCCCAAGGCTGCCGTCGTGGGAGAGGTGCCTTCGCTGATCATCGCGGCGTAGTAAATACCGGATTGAAGCACGGTTTGACCGTTTTCAGGAAGAAGCACTAGCCTTTCTGCACTCGTTCTCTTGAGTCGTTTTCCTCCGCCCACACTTGATCCAGGAATTTCACCGACGAAAGCCGATGAGGAAAAATCAGGCAACGAGTCACGACGCACTTGCATGAACATCTCGCCAACTGTCGGTGAGAGAGTGAGTTCCCATGATGGCACTTGCACGCCACTGGGGATGGTCATACTGAAAAAGCGGAAATCGCGCGGTGCAAGATTCGTCAAAGTCGTCGAGCCACCCGCGTAATTCAGCGGCGTCACAGGGACCGCATAAGTTCCTCCGATTCCGCGACTCCTTAGCGTGTAGGAAACGGTTTTGGGGGTGCCTGCTGCGGGCGTGGCATTTCCCGCTAGAACGCCGACATAATAAGTCCCACCTTGTAAGGGCCGATTGGTCCCAATGGCCGCAAGAAATTGATGTCCAGTCACATTTTTTCCGTCGGAATTCGTCATCACGGTGGTGAAATCCTGATCTTGTGTCCAAGCCGCCCCAGATGCCCATGACCCAGAAGTCGCATTGACCGTGGGAGAGCCACTCGGTGCAGGCGGTAAACGATCGCGACGAACAGTGATCTTCGCCGTTGTCGTGCCAGTCACCGCCGAGAGATCGACATACCAGCCGAGTAACGCCGGATCATTTGGCACATTGATTCTGAAATAGCGCCACTCCCCTTCGAGCTGATCAGTCACCGAAGTTTGGTAATTATCGAAGGAGCCAACTGCCGAGGTGATGTCACTCAGAGTCAGCGTGAAATTTCCTAATGCTTCATTCGGCTGATAAACCCCAACATACCAAATGTCAGCCTCATGATCGACCTGCTGCAGAATACCTGTGGTGCTAGAAAAATCGCTATATCTCACTGCGGTTGCAGATGTTGATCCATTGACTTTCCGTTTCCAAGCACCAGGAGCTTGGACTCTACGGATTGCGATTTCCGTCCCTGCTGGAGCATTATCCAAATCCAGTTGCCATCCTAATGTCCCCAATTGAGAAGCGATGTCCGTCACCCGATAATAACGCCAACCACTGCGGTTCGGCTGATCATTTGAAACCTGCGCCCGATAATCGATATCCGTAATCATCGGAGTGCCGGATGTCAGATTGGCCTCATACGGACTCGTTCCGAATAGCGTGATGAACCAAGCACCGTTCGTTAAATCCGGAGAAACCAGAGTGATGCTATCATTCGCCTCCCCGACCACCTCACTGATCGCGTCATTATCGGTTTCTGATGGTATCGTCTGCTTGCGAACGCAAATATTAGGATCTCCATTAAGCCGCTCCAGATTTAAATCCCAGATGACTTGCTCTGCTGGAACCTCAACACGGAAAACACGATACGGCGAGCCCGTCACATTGATCCCTGAGGTCGTGCCATTAAAGGCAATGTCTTGAACGACCTGAATCCGTGAATCGAGCGAATAGACCGCGCCAGGATCGTCATTGACACTGACGAAGTAACTATCCGAACCCAGCCCCAAATAAGGCGGGACGAGCATTAAATTACCATTCTGCTTCCGATCTGCGATGGCCGTTGTCTCGAACAAGATAGGAACCTCGTTCTTCTTAACCCCGATCAGTTGCTGCCCGCCATTCATCCAAAGCGTCCATGCCGGAACATTGGGCGGAGGAGTGACCTTGAAAAACGCCGTTCCCTCCGGTCCCATCGTTTGATTTGAAAAACCGCCATTTTGAACCGATTCTCCAATGTCGTAAGCACCGTTCGAATTGGTGTCCGTAAATGGTAAATTCCCAAGATCTTGGATGTATGGCTCTCCTGATGCCAAGGTCCACGCATTGCTGATACCCGTGGCGTCCACTAAAATATACCAAGTCTCGCCTGCGCCGAAGCTGAGATTGCTGAGCAGCAATCCGTCGGTGCCGATTTTAGTCGATGCTCTTACGCCGACGACTCCAGGAACAGGCACGACTCCCTTGGCGAGGTAAAGATTCGCTTCGCCCGATGTCACCGTAAGTCTCGTGCGCCATACTTTGGCTGACTGGGCAGTGATTCTAAAATAGTATTGATTCGGCCCGGCAGCCGGTGCTGGAACTGGTGCATAGCCCGCTTCTGCTCCACCAGCATCCCAAGTAAGATTGATCGGGCTGCCCGCAGTCTGACCGTTTACAGAACTGGCCCACAAGCAACAAAAGGCAAAGGTCGCGCGGAAAATAACGTGTAGTTTCTTAGACATGGGAATGAGCAATTTAGGGGATCAATAAAAAAATCGTTTTGGTGTATGATCGAACATCTATTTCGAAAATATCTTAAATCACGAAGCGCATCGAAACTCAATCACTTTATTGGTGACGAAAGATTCACATGAATTGAATACTTCGGGTCACTTCTCGTAGATTACTTGCTAGTTTTAATGGAATTTGCCCTGCTCTCTTCGGACATGACTACACTTCCTCTGCCGCCAGTCATTACTGCGATTTTATCTTTTGATTTTGACGGGACATTGCACCACTCAGGAGGAGCACCACCCGTTCCGGTCGAGTTTTTTGAACTCATCCAGAAATTGCGGACCGAGCAGGGCGTGGTTTGGGGGATCAATACTGGGCGCTCCATGCCGCAGTTGATCGAGGGATTCATCGAGAGTCGTTTCCCATTTATTCCTGACTGGGTGGTGGCGAGAGAGCGTGAAATTTATTTCCCGAACCACTTCGGGCGTTGGCTGCCACACGCGACTTGGAATAAACGTTGCGAGAAAGAAATTCACCGGCTTTTTAAACATTCTCGAAAACTGCTGCAGCAAGTGCGCCACGAAATCGAAGAGCACACGGGCGCTCGTTGGTTAGAGATGGATGGTGAGCCAGCAGGCATGATTTCCACAACCGAGGATGAAATGGAGTGGATTGTCGGACACATCACTCCACGGATCGCGGCAGAGCCCCACCTTTCATGGCAGCGAAACTCCATTTATCTGCGCTTCGGACACCGGGATTTTCAAAAAGGCAGCAGTCTCAGCGAGATTGGGAAACATTACGGGATTGATACGGCTCGTTGTTTTGCCATTGGCGATAGCCACAATGACATGGAAATGCTGGATCCTAAGCACGCAGGAATGATTGCGTGCCCAGCCAATGCGGTCTCAGCCATCAAAGATAAAGTCACCGCCGCTGGAGGATTTATCACCGAAGCATCCTATGGGAATGGGTCGATCGAAGCGCTGAATCACTACTTTTTCAGGCAATTTGAAAAAAAATGAATTTCTCCACTTGATTTTTCGAGGATCCGTCAAACTTTGTTAAGCATTCATCTGACTCATACTGGCGTGTAGAGAGTCTGGCATCCGGGGGGAGACCAGACGTTTTTCATGAGCGCCGTGTGTGAGAAAGGTTTGCAGAGGCGCGGGTCGGCAACGATCCGCGCCTTTTTATTACAACAAAGAGAAAGTAAGAGTGTTTCCAAAAATGGGAAAATCATTAACCTTGAAGATCATGGTTTGGGAAGATTAGCTTTTTCCCACAATTGTTACCCCATATATTTGATGTTTTTATGAGCGATATTCACGCACAACAAGGTTTTCATGCACCAGAACCCGCGGCTTTGGCGCCTCTTTTTCCGGGGTATGAAATCGAAAGCCTAATCGCCACCGGAGGCATGGGCGCAGTTTATTGCGCGGTCCAGAAATCCTTAGATCGCACAGTCGCCCTGAAAATTTTACCCGTGGAGTTCAGTCAAGATGCCTCCTTTTGTGCAGGCTTTGAAGCAGAGGCAAAGGCAATGGCGCGTCTGAATCATCCGAACTTGATCGGCGTTTATGACTTCGGTGAAGCCGGCGGGATGCTCTATATCATCATGGAATATGTCCCTGGGAAATCCGTGTATGACTCGGCTTATGGCATCGCGATTGATCCTGCCGAGGTCGTGCGTTTGGTGACCGGGATTTGCAATGGCCTAGAACATGCTCATCAGCACGGCATCATTCACCGCGATATTAAACCGGCCAATGTTTTACTCGATCTCAGCGCCGAGCCGAAGATCGGTGATTTCGGACTGGCTCGTCCCGTCGAACGGAAATTTGAAGAAGGGGAGGGGATTTTCGGCACGCCTCACTACACAGCACCCGAGGTGATCAACGATCCCCATGGCGTGGACTACAGAGCAGATATTTTCTCTGTGGGCGTCTTGTTACACGAGCTGCTAACCAGTAAACTTCCTGCTGACGACCCACGGCCAGCATCGACGATCGTGCATTGCGATCCGCGTTTCGATACCATCATCCGCCGTGCGACTCAGCCTGACCCTCTCGCTCGTTATCTCAGTGCGAAAGACTTAGCGCGTGATCTTCAAGTGATTGGAGAATCACTCGCGCGGAAAAACCTCCCCCCCGGAGCTGCCCATATTCCAAGTCCGCATCCAGCGAGTCGCGCCTACGGCAGCAGAAAATCTAAAAGGTCTGTCGCAACTTCATTTTTAGGATCTTCCTTCGTATTGGCCCTTTTCGCGGTTGGGGCTTATTTCTTTTTTTCGAAACCACAACAAGTCAAGTTACCAGAACAAGCGCTCTTGGTGCTCACTCCGCCGGCAAATGATAAGTCTTCCCAGAGTGAGGGCGGCACCACCGATCCAACGGTAATACCCCAGCTAAATCCTGACGATGTCACTCCGTCTACTGGTGAGAGGCTACGCCGGAAACCAAGGGAAAAGTTATCTGCCACGGATGTCCCGCCAACTGAAACACCCGAAGCCGTGCCGACTGAGCCAGAAGTCGCGGTGGTTCCAGAGGCGACGCCGGAACCATCGGTGATCGCCCCTCGATTTGATGTGACTGGCTTTTTCGAACGTGGCCGAAAAATTATGCAGGAGAAATCAACTCCCTACATTCAAGTCGCGCAAAATAACTTGGCTGCAAACTTGTCAGATTTTGAGCGCGAACTTAAGCGTCTCGTCCGCAAGGAAAGAATTAAAGATCTTACGATCGAGGATGCGATTGAACAGCAGATCGAATCTTGGCATGAAACGGGGGCCAGAATTCCTCGGAATATTCGTGGAAGAGTCTCATTAATCACTGGATTTGATGAAGCTGCTGAAGAGTTCTTAAAAAGTCAAACTGGGATTGATGATGCGCTCAGCCAGCAATTAGGCAGTTTGGCACCGACTTATATCCTCGGTCTCGAAAAACAAATTGAACGACTGAAACCAGAAAATGATGTCGGAGCAGTTTCTCTCATCGAAGATGAAATCAAGGCGACCAAAGACGATGCCGAATATTTTCCGGGGCTGATGCTCGAGCCGAACACGAAGGACGAGTGAACGAAAATTTCCTCGCGCGAGGAGACTCTTCCGTTGGCGAAGATGAAGTTTATCGCTATGCTGCCGCGTGCCTAAAACTGATAAGAAATCTCCATCCAACCCGCCTGCAATTCTTCTTCGGGGATGCCGACAGCATAACCTCAAAGGCTTCGATCTTGAAATCCCGTTAGGGAAACTAACTGTCGTCACGGGTCCATCCGGCTCGGGAAAATCTTCACTCGCCTTCCACACGCTTTATGCCGAGGGGCAGCGGCGATACGTCGAGACGTTTTCTCCCTACGTCCGGCAGTTTTTCGATCGCATGGATAAGCCTGCCGTCGATCACATCGAGGGCATCCCACCCGCCATCGCCATTGAACAGAAAAATCATGTCCGCACCACGCGCTCGACGGTCGGAACCCTCACCGAAATCAACGACTATCTCAAGCTGCTCTTCGCCCGCCTCGCCATCGGCTACGATCCGAAAACCGGAGAACCCATCCAGCCCGACTCGCCGGAATCTGCCACCACATGGGCGATGGAAAATCTCGCAGGCCAGCCGAGTTTCGTGACCTTTCCCATTTCCATTCCAGAAAATTCTAACAAAGAAGACATCCTCCCTTTTCTCAACGCCCAAGGCTTTCTTCGCATCTTGATCGAAGGTAAAGTCATCCGCACGGATGAACCACAGTCAGCGAAATTTCACTCATCAGAGATCCACGTCATCCAAGATCGCCTGACGCTAACACCCGAAAATCAAACCCGCCTCTCAGAGGCTCTTGAAGCGGCTTTCACCCTAGGAAAAGGCCACGCCACCATCCTCTCTGCTGAAAATCTAACCGCGAATACTCGAGCTTCGCGGACCTTCAGCACGAATTGGACCAACCCCGCCACCGGCTTCACCCTCCGCAAACCCACCGCCGGCCTTTTCTCCTTTAATTCTCCACTGGGTGCTTGCCCGAAATGCCGTGGCTTCGGACGCGTCATCGGTATCGATTTAGAAAAGGCGATTCCAGACAAATCTCTCTCGATCACCGAAGGAGCCATCAAGCCTTTCCAAGGCGAGCGCGGCGACGAGTGCCAACGCGACCTTGTTAGAAATTGTAAGGAACGCGACATCGACACCAAGAGCCCCTTCGAAGATCTCACCGAAGACGAACAAGAATGGATCTACTACGGCGACCGTAAAACCGAAGATCTCACCCCAGACGAACTCGATGAACTCTGGCAATCCGGCGATTGGTATGGCGTCAAAGGCTTCTTCG
>JANORE010000016.1:0-7333 GCA_031415155.1 Akkermansiaceae bacterium
TTTCGAAGACGGCAGCGGCGGCAGCAGCAACGCGGTGGACGTTTACATCGGCTACTTGCGCAAGAAGCTGAATGCGGGTGACCTTCCGAACCTCATCCATACCCGCCGGGGGCACGGCTACGTGCTGGGAGAAAACTCATGAACTCGCCCTCTATCAAAAGAACGTTACTACTGGCCTGCGGTGCGAGCACTGCCGTGTTGCTCTGCCTGCTTTCCGCCGGAGTCTATTGGTTAGTCCGTCAAAGCCTGTATCGTGAACTCGACGAGTCCATCAGGCAGACCGCTGCATTGCTGGCCGACCAAGTGGAGTTAAACAATTACAGCATCCACTTCGAGTGGGAGGAAGGCCTCGGCACGAACCACTCACTGGTCAATAACGGACTGTTTCAATTTTGGGAGGAGAATACCCACGTTACGACCCGTTCTACCGCCTTGCTCTCCAGCGATCTTCCGAAGTTTTCCGGAATCGGCGGTGAACCGCTTTTTCGCAGCATCTCACTGCCCGACGGCCACAGGGGCCGCGCCATCGGCCTGGGGATTCATCCCTTCGTCCTACCCGGTGAAATCGAAAATATGAAAGCGTTGGGAAACGTGGTGGATCCGAAAACCATACCCTTCACTCTCGTCGTCGCCCAAGATGCGGAACCGATCTATCAGACGCTTGGCCGCCTTCGTTGGATCCTCAGTGTCGGTGCGTTGCTGACGCTGGGACTCGGGTTTGTCATCATTCAGCGTATCGTCAGTGTCTCATTGCGCCCCATTGACGAACTTACCGCGCAGATGAAGGACCGGGCCGAGCATCAGCTTGATTCTGCGCTCATCGTATCGGGGAAAATGCCAGTCGAGCTGGCGGGATTGGCACGCAGTTTTGATTCCCTCCTTACCCGCGTTGCGGCCATCCGCCAGCGTGAACGCGATTTCATCCGCCATGCCGCCCACGAGCTCCGCACTCCAATCGCTGGTCTGAGGGCGACGACGGAACTCGCACTTTCCCAATCCCGCACGAACGGGGAATACCGCGATCACCTGGATACCTGCCAGAGCACCGCCACGGAAATGGGAGAACTGGTCAAACGCCTTTCAGCCCTCGCGCGCATCGGCCAATGCGGTGAGGTGGGCACGCTGGAGGCTTTCGATCTAGCAGGCCAATTGTCCCACTGTGTAGAAACCTTCCGTGGGCTTTTCGAAGAACGCGGCTTGGCTCTTTCTATCAGTTCATCGGCAGAGAAAATCCTCGTTCTCGGTGATCCTGCCCTTTCCCGGATCATTTTTAACAACTTGATCGACAACGCTCTTTCCTACACCCCGGCAGGAGGGCTGGTCCGCGTAGAATTCGGAGAAACTGCGGCTCATGTGGAGCTTCGCATTTCGAACGCCACGGAAAAGCCACCGGAGAATCCCAGTCAGTGGTTCGAGCCACTGTTCCGTAGCGATCCATCCCGCCATGACTCCGGGGCGCACCTCGGTATCGGCCTGACCCTAAGCCTGGAAGCTGCCAACGCGATGGGCTGGAGCCTCGTCGCACAGGTGACGGATGAGCGGCGGGTCGAGTTGGTGCTGCGTGCGCCGAAGATTTCCGTCTGAAAAAATCCGTCTTCTCACGATTCTCTCATGAAGCGTCTGTTAGCCATAGCGCATGACACTGACTTCAAGCACCACCGACGACCATCAGGAACAAAACAAGCCATTTCCGAGAGAGTCTAATTCCTATCGGTCGCCGGAAATAACGGTTGAGACGCAGAAATTGCCGCATATCGGCCGCAAGCCGACTGCCAAGGGGACGGTGGAACGGCTGCGTAAGCCGCTATCCTTCTTCGTGGCAACCGCACTTTGTTTCCTGCTAGTATTCGTTCATCCGCGTGATTTCGGCACCATCCCGATGGAGGCGGTGAAACTTGCAGGGCTCTTCCTCGTCTTCGCCGGAGTGCTTGGCAGGATTCTTTGCACGCTCTATATCGGCGGCCGGAAAAATCGCGAACTCTGCCAAACTGGCATCTACTCGATGTGCCGGAATCCGCTGTATTTCTTCTCCTTCCTCGGTCTTACCGGAATCTGTCTGGCCGCGCAAAATCTCACGCTGACTCTCATCGCCACATCGCTTTTCCTCATTCTCTATCGAGCCGTGATCGGCAGCGAGGAACAGAAGCTCATGCGACTTTTCCCCGAGGATTTCCCGACCTATCAAAAATCTGTCCCCCGTTTCTGGCCACGCGGGTTCCGGCTACGCGACTCACAAATCCTTCACGTCGACACCCACGTTTTCATCCGCTCGATGACCGAGGTGCTGTGGTTCTTGGTGGCGGTCATCGGCGTGGAAACCATCGGCATTCTGAGATCACATGGCATGATCCATTCGCTGCTGTCGTGGTTTTGTGGAAATTAACTGGCTCGTCCAAGCGCGGCCTAGAGCTCTCTGCCGTGGTTCTCTTTTATAACGACGGTGAAAATATACTGGAGGTGTTAGTTGAGCTGAGGTCAGCCCTTGACTCCCTATACCTGACTTATGAAGTGCTCGCCGTGGATAATGGAAGCGGATGACACGGGGCAAAAACTTCAACAAATGGCGAAGTCCTGGCCGCAGCTTTGTGTGCTCAGCC
Organism: Akkermansiaceae bacterium; assembly: GCA_031415155.1. GTDB lineage: Bacteria > Verrucomicrobiota > Verrucomicrobiia > Verrucomicrobiales > Akkermansiaceae > Luteolibacter. The sequence goes on from JANORE010000016.1 coordinate 2,598, forward strand.
ATTTGAAAAACAACGGCCAAGCAGCCGCGCTGTGGATTGCATTTCAGAAAACCACCGGGGAACGGGTGGCCATGCTTGATGGGGACGGCCAAAATGATCCCTCCACGCTGGATGCGATGATTCACCCTTTGAAAGTTACCAATGCAGACATATGGTCGCAGAGCTGCGGGCGAAGCATCAGGACTGCCTACTGAGGAAAATCATGTCCCGCACGGCCAACCATGTGAGACAGGCTTTTCTCAAGAACGGGGTGAGTGACTCCGGTTGCGCTCTGATAGTGATGCGACGTGAAGTGTGCGGCATGCGTTCTTCTTGCTGAAACGAAGCTGGGTCCTGTTCTTGTTTGCTTGACCCGATCTTTTGATCCCGCCAGTGTGCCGCCCCACCGTTTACCATAAGGGTAGCGGCGTGACCTTAACCGAACTAAAATACCGATCTGCTATGGCTGCGAAGATCTATACCACCAAGGACGCTTCAATCGTTCCCCTGAAAAAGAAAACCCTCGCCGTGATCGGCTTCGGCTCGCAAGGCCACGCTCACGCGCTCAACCTCAAGGACAGCGGCCTCAAGGTCATCATCGGCCTCTACCCGAAGTCCAAGTCCCGCGAAGTCGCCAAGAAGCTCGGCTTCGAGGTCATGGATACTGCGGAGGCAGTAAAAGCGGCTGACGTGATCTTCGTCGCCACTCCAGACACGGTGATTCCTTCCGTGTATAACAAGGACATCGCGCCTCATCTTAAAAAGGGGAAAACGCTGCTCTTCTCTCACGGTTTCGCCATTCACTTTAAGACCATCACCGTGCCGGAAGACGTAGACGTCATTCTCGTCGCGCCAAAAGGTCCAGGCCACACGGTCCGCTCACAATTCGTTGCTGGCAAAGGCGTCCCCGGCCTCATTGCCGTACACCAAGACGTTTCTGGCAAGGCCCAACAAACCGCGCTCGCATGGGCCGGTGGAGTCGGCTGTGCCCGCGCCGGGGTTTTTGAAACGAACTTCCGCGAAGAAACGGTGACCGACCTCTTCGGTGAGCAAGTCGTCCTTTGCGGCGGGGCCACCGCTCTCGTCAAGGCAGGCTTCGAGGTTCTCGTCGAGGCTGGCTACCAACCAGAGATGGCCTATTTCGAGTGCCTTCACGAGCTGAAGCTCATCGTCGATCTCATGAACGAACAAGGCATCGCCGGAATGCGTTTCTCGATCTCCGAGACTGCCGAGTATGGCGACGTCACCGTCGGTCCAAAAATCATCGACGCCTCCGTCAAAAAGCGGATGGTTGCCCAACTTAAAGTCATCGAAAGCGGTAAATTTGCCAAGGAATGGACTGCCGAATACGCGGCAGGTAACAAAAATTTCAACGCCATCCGCAAGGCCGAGGCTGCTCACCCGATTGAAAAAGTCGGTGAGAAACTTCGTTCCACCATGAGCTGGATCAAGCAAAGCAAAATCAAAAAAGGCGCAAGCCAAGCGAGCTTCACCTCCTCGTCGAAGTAAGCGATCCGCCTGAAGAAAACTCAAAGCCCGTCTTCCTAACCGAAGACGGGCTTTTTCCGTTCTATTTTCTGGGAAAATGAATCGGCCATCCTTGCCAGTTTCGCGGAGATGCCTAGCGTGGAGCCAGTGAATGATATTTTCCCCATTTCGCCGCCACGAGCATGGGCGGAAATTGATCTTGGAGCGTTGAAAAGAAACCTCGCGGTAGCTCGTGGGGCATTTCGCGGCCAATTGATGGTGGTGGTGAAAGCCGGGGCATACGGGCACGGACTGGAGGAAATCGCGAAGGCCCTGGCGGTTGAGGAAATCGCATTTCTGGGGGTGGCAAATGTCGGAGAAGCTCGCCGTATTCGCAACGCGGGGGTGAAGACTCGGATCTATTTACTCGGCGCAACATGGTCCGAAGAACGTGAAGAAATCGTCGCGCAGGAATGGACGCCGTGCATTTCTTCGCTCGCTGAAGCAGAGCATTTCAATCGACTCGCAGCCGCGAGCGGTAAGCAACTCAAGGTGCATCTCGCGGTGGACACTGGCATGGGGCGCGGAGGATTTGTCGCAAATCATCTACTGGAAATATTGGCGAAACTCGAGCTACTAAAAAATCTGGAGATCGAGGGCATCGGCTCGCATCTCCCATCGGCGGATGAAGATGAAGAATTCACCTTGCGTCAGTTCGAGCGATTTCACGCGATGGTGAGAGAGCTTGGCGGTACCGAGAAATTCAAATGGATTCATCTTTCTAACAGCGCGGGTTTACTCGGCTACGACCAAGGGATTTGTAATCTCTCTCGGCCAGGTCTGATGCTTTACGGCGTTTCGCCACTGCCAGGCTTTCAGGAGAAGCTAGCGACCGTGATGACGCTGAAGTCACGAATCACATTACTAAGAACCTTGCCTGCGGGCCATGGGATTTCCTACGGCCGGCAATTTGTCACAACGAGGCCGACGCGTGTGGCCACCGTAGGCATCGGATATGGCGACGGCTATCCACGCCATATTTCAGGAAAAGGCGCGGATGTATGGATCCGAGGAAGCCGTTTCCCCATCATTGGCCGGGTCACCATGGATCAGATGATGATCGATGTTACCGCAGCGGAAGAAATCGCGGAAGGCGACGAGGTCGAGATTTTCGGGTCTAATATCTCGGTCGGTGAAATCGCGGCAAATGCAGAAACGATTGTTTGGGAAGTTTTCACCGGCATCACGCCGCGAGTGCAGCGGTGTTACCAACTGGAATAAATTGTCAGGACGTAAAAAAATACCCGATCTCCAATAAGGAAGATCGAGCATTTTTGAAATAAAAGGAGATGTGAGGAACGAGGGATCAATCCCAACCGCCGCCGCCACCACCTTTGTAGCCACCGCCGCCGCCACCACGACGATCTCCGCCGCCTTTGTAGCCACCACCGCCGCCACCGCCACGACGATCTCCGCCGCCGCCATAGCCGCCGCCACCGCCGCCATAGCCGCCGCCACCACCGCCGCGACGATCTCCGCCGCCACCGCCGTAGCCGCCGCCGCTAGGGCGACCGCCGCCACCGCCGCCGCCAGGTTTAAATTCTTTAGGCTCAGAGGCGTTCACGCGGAGCGCACGACCCTGATAGTCGTAACCATTGAGTGCTTCAATCGATGCATTCAGTTGGCTTTGATCACCGAGTGTTACGAAAGCAAATCCTTTGGATCGGCCAGTTTCGCGGTCGGTGATGATTTTGACCCGTTCAACAGGTCCATAGGCGGCGAAGAGGCCAGTAACGTCTTCTTCAGTAGCGGTGTAGGGCAGATTGCCCACGTAGATGTCCATTTTTTGTCTATTCTTATGACGCCATTACATTCAACACTTCCCGAGACCATGGCGTAAGAGACCAGACAAAGTGCGCTCAACTGCGAATTTGCAAATTGAACGCTACTCCTTTATTCATCGAATTTAAGGTTGGCAAGGATTGATTTTGACCCCGCACACAGGCGTGTTGCCTCATTGAAGTGGACACTGAAAAGGATTCCCGGATTAGCGGAAAGGTTCCCGTTGCCTCATCAATGGGGACACCGGCGCTGCCGAAAACTGCGGCTGCCAGCATAGAAAGCAGATCCGACGTGCTCTGGAGAACTCCAAATGAGGCTTAAAAAGCTCGCGGAGAGTCTCTATGGTTGATTCATCGACTTAGAAAGTCGTGTTGATCTTGTTCACAACAAACGGCTTAAGTGCCAATCCCCCGTTTGTTAAGACATCTTCAATTTTATCGTGTCGTGTGAGGAAATCTACTTCGTCGTCCCCTTACCACGGAAGTTAATACTAAATGGATTCTCATCCCTATCGTTACTCAAGATCCGTAGGTTAGAAGATATTTTTCCTTTAGACCTTGGCTTAAATAGGACTGTGAATTTCATGCTAGCTCCTGGCTCAATGCTTTTACTTGTAGGTTTTATCAAGCGATATGAAGCATTCCTCTTCATGGAAAAAGAAATATTACCGAGCATGCCTGTACCTGTATTTTTGATGATGAAAGTTTTCTTACGGATCTTACCTCTGGCCGTAGAACCAAAAGAACTTGATCGACCGTTGAGTAACTCGGTCGAACCAAGCTGGAACACTGATATTTCTGGCTCATTTACTACAATTTCTGGAGTAATTTGTATAATAATAAGGTCTCCAAACTCGTAAGCTCCTAAATCCACATAAGAATTCTGAATGCGTACGAAGCCGGCATAATCGGTCGAAATAAATTCGGCGGTATCACCATCCTTGTCGGTATCTAGAATATCATTGGATATAATACTCATGAGGTTAGCGGTTCTTGGGTCTTGAGCGGCACCAATGGCGGAACTTCCTGACTGAATGCGTAGTCCATCATCCAGATTTCCCCAGATATTGTCTGCTCCATCTGGATCGGCTGAATTCACAAAAAGTGGATCACCTACAAGAATTGTATCTGCCACGGGTCCTAGGAAAATATCTGCGCCAAATCCCCTAGTAATATTTACTTGTCCACCTTTCACGATATTTGGAGCAACCGTGGCTGGTACCGGGTAGTTCTCAGGTGAATTTCTTAATGCACCTTTAATGATCGTATGAATCAAATTGTCCTGCTCGAAGGTGTCAACGACTGGAGAAGAATACCAAAAGATGTTGTTCATCAATCGAACGATTCCTCCGCAAGAGACGGCAGCCCCCTTGAAATCTGCGGCGACTCCATTGTCCAGAAAAGTGCAGTTATACACGGAAAGTGAACGGGGATTTGAATCTGCAATGG
>JANORE010000017.1:0-5411 GCA_031415155.1 Akkermansiaceae bacterium
CGGCGTCATCGTAGACATGGAAGCCTTCCAAAGTCGTGCCGCCGTCGCGGGAAAACGCCCAGCCATCCTTGTGATTCACCAGTGGACTGGACTTTCCGAGAACGAAAAAAACCGCAGTCGGATGCTCGCCGAGATGGGCTACAATGTCTTCGCGGCTGATGTTTATGGAAAAGGCATCCGCCCACAACCGCCAGAAGCGGGTGCGGAGGCAGGGAAATATAAAGGAGATCGCACGCTTTATCGGGCTCGGTTGATGGCGGCTCTTGATTTACTGAAAGCCAATGAACGCACGGAGACTTCCAAGATCGCGGCCATTGGCTACTGCTTCGGCGGCACCGGTGCGCTGGAATTAGCCCGGGCAGGCAGCGACATCGCGGGAGTGGTTTCTTTCCATGGCGGCTTGAATCCCCAAGAAGGAATGGCTGCTGGGATTGGCAAAATTTCCACCAAAATACTAGTGCTTCACGGTGCCGATGATCCTTACGTCAAAGCCGCCGAGGTCGCCGATTTCCAAAAGGAAATGACCGATGCAAAGGCCGATTGGCAAATGAATTTCTACAGCGGCGCCGTCCACAGCTTCACCCAGAAGGAAGCAGGAAACGACCATAGCAAGGGCGCGGCTTACAACGAATCAGCGGATCGCCGTTCTTGGGTGGCGATGCAGACATTCTTCAACGAGCTTTTCAAATAGGCTTGGGCATCCCACAGTGCCCGTGATGAGCACTGCGTTTGATTGGCAAGAATTTCAGATTGCTTTCCACGAGGCAGCCGTGGCGGCAGGTTTTTCAGCGAATGTGTTAGAAGAGCTCGGGCATGGCCCATTGATCGCTTGGGAGCGTCCGGGAAATGGGCCGCATCTCTATCTTTCCGCAGGCATTCACGGCGATGAACCGGCTGGACCGCTCGCATTGCTAGAGCTTCTACGTGAGGGATTTTTCACCTCATCCGCTCGCTGGTCGCTCTGCCCTGCACTCAATCCATCCGGTCTCTTCGCTGGCACTCGTGAAAATGTGGGTGGCGTGGATCTCAATCGTGACTACTTGCTTCGCAGCACTCAAGAAGTCACCGCTCACGCCGCTTGGCTGGATGCGCTCATAATCCCAGACTTGTTCATTTCCCTGCACGAAGATTGGGAAACGACCGGATTTTATTTTTATGAAATCAATTTAGGCGAAGACCAGCCCGAGCGTGCGCAAAGAATCCTTCACTCGGTGAGTCCTTGGTTCGCGCCAGAGACGGGACCAGAAATCGACGGTCATGAAATCCGCGAGGCTGGCTGGATCTATCACGCCGCCGAGCCAGACCTCCCAGATGGCTGGCCAGAAGCGATCTTTCTCGCGAAAATGGGCTGCCCACTTTCCTTTACTTTTGAAACACCCAGCCGCCACGCTCTTTCACAAAGAATCTCGGCACATGCCGCTGCCGTCCGTGCCGCCTCTGCGCTTATCACAGAGCCATCGTCCGAAAGGTGAGATTGATTCGCGGCGTTTTGATCTTGGTCGATTTGGGAATGCTGTGGAGCCAATGAGTCTGCGTCGTTCCTGACATCACGAGGAGGCTGCCGCTTTCTAACATGACCGAGGTCGTTTCTAGCGAGCGTTTATGTTTGAAGGAAAATTTCCTTTCGGCACCCAGACTGATGGAGGCGATCGGGCTGTGCTTGCGGATCGTTTTCTCATCGTCGCTATGCCAAGCCATGCCTTCCTTGCCATCGTGATAGAGATTGAGCAGGCAAGAATTGAAAGTCGCGCCGGCCAGTTCCTCGGCCTTTGTTTTCAACTCGGCGAGCTCCTGAGTCCACGGCAGTGCCAGCTTCGTCGTGCCTGAATAGCTGTAGGAAAAATCAGAATTGCCATACCAAGCGACTTTTCGCGCGGTGATGATTCGTTTCCCAAACATCACCACTTCGTCGTTTTTCCAGGGGATTTCATGAAGCAGTATTTCATAAAATCTCTGACTTTCCGCCGGGCAAATGATGGGGCCGTAGTAAATCGCCGCACCATCGTACGGTAGAAGATCGGTCATGGGAGTCATGTTCGCTTCGATGATTTTTTCATGAGGAAAAATTAAAAATTCATGATCCGGCTGACAAGGGCGAATGGTATTTTGACAAACCCGTGAACCACAATTTGATTAGCTCCGCGCTTGCATGTCACTGCCCCGTGGCTAGAAACGGAGTGTATTCTTATTTGTGAAAAACTACTTTCTTCGCCGCCTACTGCTGATTCCACCGACCTTGCTCGGCATCACGCTGCTTGTTTTCACGATCACTCGCTTCGTCCCCGGTGGCCCGATGGATCGGATGCTGCAGCAGGCATCCAGCGGCGGCGAAAAAGGCGGGAATCGTTCTGCCTCCAGCTCCTCCCAAGGCGGGATGAGCGAGGAACAGCTCGAAGAACTCGAAGAACAGTTCGGCCTCGATAAAAAAGTCCTCGTCGCCTACGGCCAATGGCTGGGCATCGCTCCGCGCGAAGTCCGCATTTCCAAGGGCGAATTCGGCGACCGTGGCAGTGAGATGATCGGCGGGAAAGTCGATGCAGAAACCACGACAGAGATCGTGCTCAAAGGTGATGGCCGGGCCGTGCAAGTGAAGCGAGAAAACGGGAAAATCGCTTCTGCCCTTTTCGTGGAAACGGGAAAAAGCGTCGAGAGCGAAGGCTGGAAAGTCCGCTACGAAAAGGAGAGCGATCGCGAAGACCGCTACCGACGGCGGAATGCAAATGCTGAAGAAACGCCCAAGTATTCACCGCGTGCCGTAGTCTATCAGACTCGTCTATCTGGCTTGCTTCAGGGCGACCTCGGGCGCTCGACGATCTACAATGATCCGGTGCATGAGATGATTTTCTCGCGGATGCCAGTGGCGATTTATTTCGGCCTGCTCACGGCCTTTCTTACTTACGCCATTTCTCTGCCACTCGGGATTTTAAAGGCGTTGAAACACCGCACTTTCATCGACTCATGGAGTTCGGTGCTGATTTTCCTCGGCTATTCCATCCCCGGCTTTGCGCTCGGCGCGATTCTGCTAGTCCACTTCGGGGCGCGGATGACTTGGTTCCCGCTCTTCGGCCTCACCAGTCCGGGCTTCGAGCAGTTAGGAAATTGGGACAAGGTGAAGGACCTCGCGCATCACACCGTTTTACCGCTCATCTGCTACATGGTCGGCTCGTTTGCGATGCTCACCATGCTTACGAAAAATAGTCTCATGGATAACCTCGCTGCCGACTATGTCCGCACCGCAGTCGCGAAAGGCGTGAGTTTCCCGAAGGCGGTCTTCGGCCATGCTTTTCGGAATTCCATGATCCCCATCGCCACCAGCCTCGGCGATCTCGTCGGGATTTTCGTGGGTGGGTCGATGTTGATCGAGACGGTTTTCGACATCCAAGGCTTCGGCCTTCTCCAATACCAAGCCGTGTTAGGGCGCGATGTGCCAGTCATCATGGGCACGCTCACCATCGCAGCTTTCCTCATGCTCATCGGCCAAGTCATTTCAGATCTCTGCGTGGCCATGGTGGATCCGCGGATTAAATTTGAGTAATTCTATAACCTCAGCACTTCAATGTTCTATCTTAAGCGTTCGATTTTCAGTTTGCTCTGCGCCCCTTAGCGACCTTTGCGCCTCTGCGGTAAACCTATCTTTCTATTCATGCGACTCATCGGTCTTTTCATCCTTCTTCTCGGTATGCTCGCTGCTTTCGGTGAGCGGGCGGGCCTAGCATTTCCGACGGCGCGTTGGTTCTTCACCGTGAGTCGCGAAGTGCCATTTTTGAAAATTTCTAGCAGCGGCTTCCCATGGTTCGGCTGGCTCTGCACAGCGCTTCTCATCGGCGGCGGACTCATGATGATCATCCGCTCACTTACCTCGGGTCCGCAGAATCCCATCACCGCTCGGCGCATCAAGCGCTTTTGCGAAATCAAACGTGGCTACTACTCGCTCATCATTTTATGCGCGCTCGGCGGTGTCGCCATGCTCGACCAAGTCGTCGTTGGAAAACGCGCACTCGCCGTGAACTACGGCGGCAAGTGGACTTTCCCCGCATTTCTCCCCAGCGATCTGAAAAATAAACACTTCGGCATCACCGATGCCACTGCCGAGGCTCCTGCCGATTACCGCAAACTCAAGCGGACATGGAAAGACGCTGGCGAGAACCGCGTCATCATGCCGCTCATTCCGTATGACCCCACGGGCGATACGCTAGCACCTCGCTCCAAGCCGCTCGTCCAGCGCGATGGCATTTACTACGAAGGCAGTAGCCGGAAGCCCTACTGGGGCCTCGTCGCTAAATACTATGACACTGCCGAGGGAAAAATGCAGATCCGCTACACCCTGCGGAAAGGCGTCCTCACCGGTGCCGCCGATGGCTGGAATGCCGATGGTAAGTCGATCTACAATGCCGCATACCAAGACGGCGCAATCATTTCAGAACGCTACAGCGGCGAGGGCGATAAGGAAGATTTCCTCGCTCTGGAAACCAGCGAACTCCGCGCCGTGAAATATCACCCCGCGCCACCCATTCCCGACGAAGGTAACTGGCTAGGCACCACCTCACAAGGCTACGATGTGCTCGCCTACCTCTATGGCGGACTTCAAGTAAATTTTAAAGCCGCATTTATCTATCTGCCGATCGTATATCTCATCGGCATCTCCATCGGCATGATGATGGGCTACTTCGGTGGGTGGTTTGATATGATTTCCCAGCGACTCATTGAGGTTTTTTCAAACGTGCCGTTTCTCTTCATCGTCATCATTTTCTCCAGCATGGTGCCGGAGAAATTCAAAGGACTACCGATCATTCTCACGATCCTTATCGTCTTCGGCTGGATGGGGATGACGTATCTCATGCGGTCCGCCGCTTACCGCGATAAGGAGCGCGACTACATCGCTGCCGCGAAAATCTTGGGTGCTGGCACGCCGCGGATTTTGTTCCGCCATCTCCTGCCGAATACCATTTCCATCATTGTCACGCTCGTGCCATTCACCATGTCCGGCCTTGTGTCCGCGCTCACATCTCTTGATTACCTCGGCTTCGGTCTGCCGCCGGAATACGCCACTTGGGGCCGCCTGCTCAATGATGGATTGTCGAATTTATCCGCGCCGTGGCTCGTGACATCTACCTTCGTAGTTCTCGTCGGGTTGTTGGTCATCATCACCTTCATCGGCGAGGCCGTCCGCGAAGCTTTCGATCCCAAAAAATTCACTTATTATCGCTGATGGATGACCCCACCCATTACGCCCCTTCAGGGCTTCATTTTTCCTCTTCCCTAAAACCCAGGGCGTTGCCCTGGGCTATCGCATCTAGTCGCGTTGCGGCAAGGAGTTTTATCACGCGAAAAGAGAGTCATTCAGTATTCCGAAGCATCGCCGCAACCTTTCCCGTCCTAACAAAAAACCATGCCACAGCCCAAGACATCGC
>JANORE010000018.1:0-10469 GCA_031415155.1 Akkermansiaceae bacterium
GCGGTTTTATCACCTCGGTGGGTTGTTCTTGGGGCGGACTCTCGGGTGGTTGGGCGACGATGGGTTGAGGTATCGTTTTTGAATCGGGAACTGCGATTGGAGTCGATGGCTTTTGCTCTTTTCGAAATGGATTCAACATCGGCGATTCGAGAACTTCCAGATTCAATGACCTGAAAACGTTGATGAACATTTCGTGAAATGGCTCCTCACCGTTTAGCCCACTGAAGCGAACAAAATATCTTTCCCCACTGGGAATGAGGGCAACTACTTGAGAGTGATTTTAAAGATATATGTATTGGGTAATCTTCACGTTCGCATCACTCCCAGAGACAGCTCACTTCAGGCCCATGCCCGCCTCGTTCTTTTACAAGCTTCTCGGTCTTTGACATATTATCAATCTTACGCGAGAAGAAGTTATGCCATTTATACTTATCGCCATTCGAAGAAAAATTATGCCATTGATGTTCACGATAATCATATAAATCCGAAATATAGTATGATCCGTTTTGATCGTCTCGATAAATTCTATACAGTAGAGAGCCATCTGCACTCCAGTGCTGACTGGCTTCCAGACTGCTATCACCACCGACCGGAAATGGTCGATTAAATGTATATGGCCAGTCAGCAGCATAGAGATAAGTATCATCTTTCTCGTAGCCCCGTTCGTGAATCGCGCGGTACACTTTGCCGGCGGGTCCATCCTTTGATTTAAAACTATTAGTTGGATGAAAATTATACCAACACACATAAATGGAGCTAATCAAAGCAAGCGCCGCAAAGACGGCATGGAACGGTTTAAAAAAACTGCGAATCAACACCACCAATTGATTCTTATTCTGAAAAATTTGCTTTATCTGAAAGAAATTTAAGCTCGTGAGAAACTCGGGATCGGCAGGAAATTTCTTTTTAAAAAGCGCGATCAAGAGCTGGATCATGATCACTCCGTAATAAACAGCTGCCGCTAAAAAAACTCCACTTAAGAAAATAGATGATTCATTGCCAAAAACTGCGATAAGTAATAAAAATGGCACAGTAAGAATGCATCCTAGGAGGATGATGATACATGCAATACGAGAACCACGCCTAATCATCCAAAATACGATAAGCAGGAACATTACATACCATGCAAAAACCGTGAACCATACCTTCCATGAAGAGCTCAAATCACAAACTAATACGATATAACTAATCGTGAGGACAAACAACAAATTGCATCCAGCTCTTTTTACGGGTGAGGACGATGACATGTCAGATTGAGTCTTACGAAGAACTTTTTAAAAGGAAACGCTTCAAGGAAAAGCCCAACACTGCAATCAGCGCGATCAAGCCGACGAGCCACAGCCATGAGGTTTCTTGGGGCTGCGGTTTTATCACCTCGGCGGGTGGTTCTAGGGGCGGACTCTCGGGTGGTTGGGCGACGATGGGTTGAGGTATCGTTTTTGAATCGGGAACTGAGATTGGAGTCGATGGCTTTTGCTCTTTTCGAAATGGATTCAACAACGGCGATTCGAGAACTTCCAGATTCAATGACCTGAAGACGTTGATGATCATTTTGTGAAATGGCTCATCAGGTTTAAACGACTCTCCATCCATCGAGTTCTCCTCGTTTAGATGGCCGAAGCGATTAAAGTATTTTTCGCCTCCAGGGATCTGCACGAATTCTTGAGTATAGTTTTCAATTGCCATGTATTGAGCGATTCTAACATCCACATCACTTTCAGGTACTTGAAGCAAAGAAATATAACTTCCCAAGGTTTGAGGAGAACTACCTATATACCTCATCACTCCCGGAGGGTCATCATCAAAATGAGATGGTCGTGTTGGCACTCTCATTTCAAGCATCACGAAAAAGCCTGTAGCAGTTTCTGAGATTTTGAAGTCGCCGAACGGCAAGCGTCCGCCTTCTTGAGCAGGAACTTCACGAGCTGACTTTGTTTGGATTTCTAATTTCCTCACCGCATCTGTGCGATAAGTATCTCTCGTGGCTACCGTGATAATGATCGGCAAAAAAGTAGACGGATTTTTCCCTGTAATCTTATATGCTTTGTAGATTCGTTCTGGAGTAAAAGGTGGCAATGTGTTACTTGAAATTTCACTAGCCATTTTATCGATATAAATCGATTTCTCTATTTCTAAATAGTCTTCAATAACAAGTTGATCAGATGGATATCCTAAAGATTTTCCAATCTTTTCTAAGTTAAGAATACTCTCTGCTTGTGCATAGAAATTGGTAACAGTCAAAAGACCAATCAATACGTGAAGTATCTTCATCCTAACTATTTATTTAAAGATTACCGGGTAATCAATAACTCCGGTGCCAAGATTCACTTTGACATAAAATATACGGCCAGCATCGGGTGTTGGCACTACGGCTAAACTGGCATGTCCCGCTTGAGCGATCGCACAATTTTTGGTGGCCACTAATCCGCCTAAAAATGAAGTTCCTGGCCATGAGTAATCGTATAAATCAGTAAATGAACCACTGCAATTCACCTGCGCCACTTCAAACCCACCAGAAACTGCACGCATCGAAACCTGAAGATCTCCGGCAAACTTACACTTACCAAGCGCGTAAAAAACGTCTGAGTTGCCATCTGTTTTTAAGAAATCCAGCTCTCCGTCAACCGCTCCATTAATCGTATAAGTGCTGTAAGTGGGAAGCGCCGCTGCCGCAATCGCGGCTTTATTTTTACTGATTAATCGGCCATACATGCCTTTAATCCCTTCCGTATTTTTAATCTTCAGGGATAGATCCGATCCATTGGCGTAGACGATCCGGTGGAGCAGTGCTTGATTTGCAGCATCCCAGCGTGCGCCAAGTGGCAGAGATAGACCTGAGGTGCTAGAAGGACCCACAGGGCTGGCATTTATGGAAATATTATACTCGGTAGTAGTTCCAGGAATGGTCGTGGCTCCAACTGCGAAAGCATTAATTAACGCAGAAAAGTTCGGATATGCTGTCGCGCCACCCAAAACATTACCATAAGTTTCCGTGAGGCTTCTACCCGCCACAAAATCTGGTCCAGTGATGATAATCAACTTATCTAACAATTTGAAAGTGGTATCTTTACCTGAGTAAGCACCTCCGCTTACATCTAGTCTTGGTGTTTTTTCGAAAACTGATTTCACCTCGCTGGTTTCGAGGATGCCATTGCTATTCGTGTCTTGTCCGACAACCACTTCATGCAGCAGCGACCCATTCGTTGCAGCAAAAGAAACCGCTGCATTATAAGTAATGGGTGTCGATCCAAGGCTCAGCAGTGGGACTGTCGAACCCTTGATCGTTCCTGAAACCACCTCGCGGACGGCGATGAGTAGTTTGCTCGCCAACGGTGCAAATGCGTTCATCTTCACCCGCAGCCGAACATCGTTGCCGGTCCGCGTCCCCATCACCATCGGGTTGTTCGGCTGCTTGCCATAGGCCGGAGTCGGGAGTTTGTTCGCATCATTTCCGGCGATTTGATCGGAAATGACTTCATCAATATCTAAAGTGGAGAGGACGATTCTGTAAGCACCGAGGCCGATGGAGTGCGGGTTGGCAGGAAAGCCATGGTTGAAGCCTAGATTCCCGAAATCCCCGAGTGGTGAATTCACCGCCGGATTAAATCTCGCCCGAACCGTGAATGGGGCGCTGTCTGCGAGCTGGGCGGCATTCACCACGAATGAGAAATCCCGATACTGCAGCACCAGCGAGCTACTGCTCAGATCTGGGATCGTTGCCTGAATGGTATAAACGTGATCCGGCAGATTGGGTAAGCCGATGTCATTAAATACGGACGGATTGATCCCCGAATAGTTCATGGTATAGACTAAAGTTTCCACGCCCGTGACTTTGTGTTTTTTATACACATTCACATCATAGGGTGTTAGAAATCGCCCGGAAGGGCTGATTTGTGCGTAGCTTGACCCTTGCGTTACTCCGGTGTAGAGCCGAACTCGTATCAGCTTGGCAGGAGGAAGTTGGGCCGGAGTAATCGGCTGCGGGACACCACCGTCTGTGCTGCTGCATGGGTCACTGCCATTTTGATACTCCGTTTGATCGCCTGCGCCGTCGCCGTCGCTATCTGGGTTGTTAGGATTTGAGCAAATGACACTTTCCTCATAACTGGATAGCGAATCGAAGTCGAAATCGGTTTCATTTACTGAAACGCGATAAAAAATCTTCGCTGTTCCTGTGGGAGGAAGGGGAGAGGTCAAGGTGGCTGCAGTCGCAGTTCCGATGAATGAATCTCCGTTAGAAATCCAAGTTTGCAGATCGGTCGAACTTTGGAGCTGATACTCTTTGCCGACGAATTGAGGAAACTGGAGATTGAGCGTTCCCGCCTGCAAGGGGTTGGGCGACATGGTGATTTTAAAAGCCCCGACAGGCCCTACCGAGCTATTTGGATTTGTACCCGCAATGCTTTCTAACACATTAGAGATCCCATCTCCGTCAGCATCTGCTGCTGGAGCTTGCTTAGGCGTCACCGTTCCATCATCCAATGGCGAGAAGCCATGCTGGATTTCCCATAGGTCCGACATCCCGTCCGAGTCTTCATCGACGATGGCTAGAGCGGATTGCGCTAGGGCCGCGAATAAACAAACGGATCTTAGGATATATTTGAGGAATTTCATGGTATGGAGTTCTATGTATCCCTCAGTGGACGGGGAGTTCAGAAGCCGCACGAAGTCGACTGCGATGGCCTTTGGCCACTTCCCGGAGGCAGAGGCTTGGACATAGCCACCGCCTCCCCGGCCTTTCGGCTGGTTTGGCGGCATCGTTTGCGGTCAATGCCGACCGCTTCGTGTGGAGGGTTCTGAAATCCTCATCCGTTTAACGGGACGTGATACTCATGGATGTTTACTCGGGGGGCAGCAAGGTGATTTTCTTACAACTACGAACAGCCGCAGGGCGCAGCATCTCCCGGAGTATTAGAAATAGACGGCCAAGGCTCTACTCGGAACCCCTTTTTTCGTAACCTGCCAACCGGCAGCCGCCATCCACCTCATTCTGAACGCCGCATAGGTGCAATGACGTCTCAAACTAAACACCCAGACCACGACTTATTCTCTGATGTCCACCATCGCTCGCTTACGTTTGGCTTTGATCCAGCGCTCGTATTGCTCAGAAGTTTTTTTCCGGCGAACGCGTTCTTCCACCATTTGGCGGATTTTGTCGTCGAGTGCGGGTGATGGACCGAGGATGATTTTGGTGGGTTTGACGATCGTGAACCCTTGCCGATCCAACAGCGGACCGACAATTTTACCGACCGATGCATCGAAGATAATTGCTGCGAATTCCGGCGATAAATCAGTGCGAGCGACGTTTTCTTGGACGCCACCCGTCTCGGCGAAGGCATCTTTAGAATAGGTCTTCGCCAATTCGGTAAAATCGGCACCTTCGCTCAGTTTTTTAGCGACAGATTCAGCGAGAGCGAGTTGAGTCTCAGGAACCGCGACGGGATTTTGCGGATCCGAGGCGGGAATAAAGATTTTCTGGAAGGAAATCACATCCTTGGAGACATCCCGCAAGCTCGGCTTGATCTCGTTGTATTCCTTTTGGATTTCGTTCGGCAGCGGTGGCGGCGCATCAGAAAATTGCTGCGAACGCATCGCTTGAACGACCATTTTTTCCCGAGTCATCTCGCGGTAGCCTTCCATGGTCAGACGGCTGCGCTTCAGTTCTTCTCGGAATTTAATTTCGTCGCCATTATAAAGTTCGCGCATCTGACGCTTGATTTCGTCGTCAATGAGGTTCGGCTTGATACTGGCACCGAGTTGCTTGAACTCATCCAAGATGATTTGGCGATCGACTAACTCCTGAACAATATTCGTTTTCGTTTCCTTAAACTTGGCTTCAAATTGGGGCCCACGGCGCGGAAATTGAGCCACCAATTGCGCGTAAACGGGCGCGAGCATGAAGGAAACTTGGTTCTTGGTCACCACGCGTCCATTGACTTTAGCGGCGATGCCATTGACCTCGATGGGGCCGGAGGGAATGGCTACCGGCTGCGCGGAAATTTTTGACTCTGAGAGGATGGTGGCAGCGAACACCAATGCCAGTGCGAAGCGCGAATTCATGAGGTTAGTGAGATCAATCAAAAGTTTCTGAGCAATGTTGCAGCTTCGGTGAGTTTCCCCTGCGAACTTGCCGATTGCAAGCGGGGAAAACGGCGACCTTCCAGAAGAATGTAGTCGCCATTGCGGTGGAGCATCAGTCGCTGGCCTTGAATCTCGACAGAGGCGATTCCTTCGGCAGCAGCGAGCGCCTTGATGCGGGAAATTTCCATGAGTCTGGCGGCGGCTTCTGGAATTCTGCCGAAGCGGTCGCGCCAAGATTTTTCCAATGCTTGAATCGCCTTTTCCGTGCCAGCTTCGGAAAGTTCGCGGTAAGCGGTGATGCGGACTCGGGTTTCTTCCAGCCAAGATGTAGGTAAAAACGCGGGGAGCACGAGCTTGGGATCTTCGCGGGAAAAGGCGGTTTCGCTGAAGGAGATGAAGTCTGCCTTGAAGCTCGCTTCACGCCGTGGCGCGTCTTTCCGGCCTTTGAGGCGGTCCACGGATTGCCGTAAAAGTTGGCAATACAGCTCGAAGCCGATTTGGGAAATATGGCCAGACTGCTTGGTGCCCAGCAAATTTCCTGCTCCTCGGATTTCCAAATCCTTCATGGCGATTTTAAACCCAGAACCGAGCGCAGTGTATTCTTTGATCGCGTTGATCCGTTTCCGGGCATCGCCGACGGTCATCATGTCGCGTGGTAAAAGCAAAATCGCATACGCTTTTTCACCCGCACGACCCACCCGGCCACGAAGCTGATAGAGATCTGCTAGCCCGAAGCGATCCGCGCGGTCGATCAAGATCGTATTCGCATTTGGAATGTCGATGCCGGTCTCGATGATCGTCGTGGCCAACAGAACATCCGCCTCGCCCTTGACGAAGGCGTGCATGACGACTTCCAGATCGTCCTTATCCATTTGGCCGTGGCCGATGAGCACTTTCGCCTCTGGGACGAGTTCGCGGATTTTTGTCGCCATCATGTCGATGGTTTTGACGCGATTGTGCAGGAAAAATACTTGCCCGCCGCGCTTCATTTCCCGGCGGATCGCATCGCGGATGACTCGCTCATCGTAAGCGCAGACCGTGGTGGAAACTGGCACGCGGTTCGGCGGCGGTGTGTCGATGGTGGACATGTCGCGCGCGCCCATCAGCGCCATGTAGAGCGTCCGTGGAATCGGCGTGGCGGAAAGCGTGAGAATATCCACTTGCCGGAAGAGTTGCTTAAACTTTTCCTTATGGGCCACGCCGAAGCGCTGCTCTTCATCGACGACGACGAGGCCCAAATCTTTGAATGCCACATCGCCAGAAACCAGCCGGTGCGTGCCAATGACGAGATCCACCGAGCCATCGGCTAGACCAGCAATCGTCTCGCGAATTTCTGCCGCACTGCGGAAGCGATTGAGCAAATCAATCCGTATGGGATAATCCGACATCCGCTCCCGGAACGTCCGCCAATGTTGTTCTGCCAGCACCGTCGTCGGCACGAGGATGGCGACTTGCTTGCCGCTGGTGATCGCCTTGAAAGCTCCCCGGATGGCGACCTCCGTTTTACCGAAGCCGACATCGCCGCAGATGAGCCGATCCATCGGGCGGGTGGACTCCAGATCCAGCTTCGTTTCCTCGATGGCCCGGCGCTGGTCGGTCGTTTCCGTGTGGTGAAATGAGCGTTCAAATTCCCACATCCAGCGGGAATCTGGTGGATGGGCGAAGCCTTCTTCAGACTGGCGCTCGGCCTGCACTCGCAGGAGTTGGGCGGCGTAATCGAGGATGGATTTCTCGGCTTCTTTGCGTGCTTTTTTCCATGCGGTGCCGCCGAGTTTATTGAGTTCTGGAGTTTTGCCGCCGAGTCCCACGTATTTACCGACGAGATGCGCTTGCTCCAGTGGCACGCCTAACAACACACCATCGCGGTATTCCAAAACAAGTTCCTCGCCCTCGTCGCCCGGCTGAATTCCACGGAATTTTCCGATCCCGTATTCGTAGTGGACTACGAGATCGCCGACTTCCATCTCATCCATCGTGACGCGTGCTCTGGCGGCGCGGGCTTTTTCTAACAATGAACGACGCGGCCCGCCGGGTGTCCGATAACGGCCAAATAATTCCGACGAGGAAAGCACGGCCAGCTTGGAAATGGGCACGGTGAATCCTGCGAGCAGCTCACCACGAACCGCGATCAAGCCGAGGTCGCGCTCCAGACTTTTTCCTGAGAGTTCCGCGAATCGTTCTTCCTCGCCTTTGTTGCCGAAGACCATCGCTACGTCCCAGCCATCGCGCTTCCAATCGTTGAGTTGCTTAAAAAATGTATCGCGCCTCGCTTCTTCCAGCACGAAGTCGCCCGCCTCGAACACGCCCAGCGGACTGCCGAAGCAGGCGAGCGTGAAATCTTCCTCGCTATTATATTCCGCCGCCCCATCCAGAATGCGGACGTCAGGTTTTTCAATCTCTGCGCCGAAGGAAACAATCATGTCATCCTTCCGCCGATAATCCGCGACGGTGGCTTCCGCAGATGGCTCAGCGAGAAGCAAGTCCGCAGCCGTTAGTTTTTGAGTGGACGCTTGGGAATCCAGATCAAACTCGCGGATGGATTCTAACTCGGTATCGAAAAATTCCAGTCGCAGCGGCTTGGCGGCTTGCCAGGCGAAGAGATCCAGAATGCCGCCGCGCACGGCGAAGTGGCCACGGGCGGTGACGGCGGGGACTCGCTCGTAGCCGTGCTGGGTGAGTGACTTCGCCAGCTCGCTGGGATCGAGTTTTTCACCAAGTTTCAGCGGTGTCCGGCTGGCTCGTAGCGCGGCGGGCGATGGAGCTTTCCCCGAAAACGCATCACTGCCGCAGATGACGGCGCAATTTTCCGAGCGAGCGAGGATTTCTAACACGGCAAACCACTCGGCAGCCGACTCAGGATCGGCAATCGTGCCGTCTCCCGTTTCCACCGGGCCTTCGGGTAAAATCAATGCGCTGACTCCCCAGAGTTCCAGCTCGGAAGCCAGCCGCTCGCGGTGACGCGGCATATCAGAAATCAGCCACAACCGGGATTTTTTTTGATCCTTGGCCGCAAGTGTCACCACGGCAGCAAGAAAGGCGTGCGATGCTTCAGCGGAGTGATCGAGCACGACTTCCCGATTACCCGTGGCGAGAGGAGCCAAGCGCATTGCGAATTCAGGCTGAGTCACTGCGCGTCGCAGCCAGCCGTGAGTGAGATCGTCCATCGAATATACGTTCGTGCCTTAACGCGGATTTTTCAGGCAGGCAAGTGAGTAAGAAAGAGCCAAGAAGAGTTTTTCCGCAGTCATACGATTATTTTCTAGTGGGTTGCCGAGATCTAAACATCTTCGTGCATAAGCATCTCTTTACTCGGTCCCCTGCCCAATTCGCGGGCCTTCGCAAATCTACTGGCCAGTAATTTTAAAAAGGATATTACTTCAGTTTTCTTGACAATTCGAGGTTTTAAGGGATGTCTCTTGATTAAGAATGGCGAAGCGATCCATGGCAGGACTGAAGCTGACGCGCCTGGAGGCCCAAACGCGAGCCATCCGAGGTGCTGGTCGAATCGTGTTTGTGATGCTTTGCGTGGCGATTGGCTTCGTCGTGGTGGCGACCGCATTTCCCCAACGGCGAGAAATGGAGAAGCTCGAAGCGAAGTTAGAGCTGGCGAAAGACCGGGAAAAGACCGTCTTCGCGGATCGAGAGTATCATCAGATCGAGCATCGTGCTTTGCGGGAAGATCCTAAGTTTTTAGAAATTCACGCTCGCGACCGACTGGATTATTACCAAGAAGGCGAGCGTGTTTTGAAATTCAAGCGTGAGCCATAAGGCGGGCGGTGGATGGGGCCACCGCCACGCGTGGTGATCTATTGAATCAAGCTGAAATGGGAACGCCAGCGCGACGAAGTTCGCGGATCAGGCTGCGTGTTTCATCTTGCCAGCCTTTGAGCGACTCGCGGGAAAGTTGTACGCGGTCGGTCACTGATTTTTCCAGCTCATGATAGTTGGCGGAAAGTTTTTCCACGAGTTCGTGCAAGGCATCATTGGCTCGCTGACAAGCCGCTTGAGGAGTTTGCTCGCGCATGACCGCAAGTTGTTTCTGCGCTTTCCGGCGGACCTCTGCCATTTCAGCTAGAAGAATACGGCTGTCTGGCACGCGGCGGAGTCCTTCGGTGAGTCCGAGCTTCGAGAGTGTCCAAATGGTCCACTTGCTAGGATCCCACTGCCATGGTTTCACCCCATTTCGGTAGTCATGCTGAAACTCGTGGTGATAATTATGATAACCTTCACCGAACGTGAGCAATGCCATCACTGCACTGTCGCGCGCGCTGTGGCTGGTAGAATACGGCTGCCGACCGACGGTGTGGCAGAGTGAGTTGATGAAAAATGTGCAGTGCTGGGCGACGACGATCCGGGCCACGCCAGGGATCAGGAAGCCACCGAGCGCT
>JANORE010000019.1:0-11317 GCA_031415155.1 Akkermansiaceae bacterium
GCGACCCCATCACCATCGACGGCGTCAAGCGCGCCCTCACCCTCAATCTTCCAAAAGGCGAAATCGAAAAGCGCCTCGCCAAGTGGAAAGCCCCCGTCTCCCGCTACACCCGCGGCGTCCTCGCGAAATACGCCAAGCTTGTTTCCACCGCCAGCGAAGGTGCGGTGACAGATAAGTAATTATAAAATCAAAAAAAACGGCTGGCCGCGAAGAATCGCTGCCAGCCGTGGGATCATCAAAAATCACCCAGCGAAGTTCGCGGTGACGACATCCCAGTTCACGACATTCCAGAACGCCGCGATGTAGTCTGGGCGGCGGTTTTGATAATGTAGATAGTAGGCGTGTTCCCAGACATCGAGGCCGAGGATCGGTGTGTTGCCGCAGCCACCAAATTTTTCACCCATCACGGGATTGTCTTGATTCGCGGTGGAGCAGATCATCAGCGAGCCGTCAGGCTTTTTGCAAAGCCATGCCCAGCCAGAACCGAAACGAGTGGCGCCCGCCTTGGCGAATGCTTCTTTAAACGCATCCATCGAGCCGAATGCCTTGTCGATTGCCGCAGCGAGGTCACCCGTTGGAGCCTTCGCGCCGCCAGGAGCGATGACTTTCCAGAAAAAGGAATGATTCACATGGCCACCCGCGTTGTTGCGAACTGCCGTGCGGATGTCTTCGCAGACCGCCGTGAGATTTCCAATCAGCTCAGCCGCAGACTTATCCGCGCACTCAGGCTTGGTCGCGACTGCGGCATTGAGATTGGTGATGTAAGCATTGTGATGCTTCGAATGGTGGATTTCCATCGTGCGAGCATCGATGTGGGGTTCTAACGCATCGTAGGAATAACCGAGATCAGGAAGTGTATGTGTCATGGTGAATTGAGGAGTTTAGTTTGCCTATCGCCGGACCGTCAGATACGACGGATGAAATCGGTGATGCCCCTACGAAACCGAGCTAGCCGCCACCCGCAAGTCTAAAACCACGATGCCGCCAGAACTCTCCGCTCATTTGACCGAAATCATCACCGCCTTCCTTGGAATTTTCCTCGGCTGGCTCATCACCCATCTCATCGCGAAGGGGAAACTCAGCTCCGCCGCCGAGCGATTAAAATCTGAAGTGCGTCGTGCTGCCGACATTGATGCCCGCCTCGCCCGCGCCTCCTCAGAAGGAAATCAGCACGAAAAGGAAGCCCAGACCTTTCGCAATGAACTCACCGAGATCCGCGCTCGTCTCGATACCGAGATGAAGGCCGCCACCGAGAAACAAGCACTACTCGAGCGCGCCGAAACGAAGCTTTCCGACACCTTCAAGGCACTTTCCGCCGATGCTCTCCGCTCATCTTCCGAGCAATTTCTCCAGCTCGCAAAATCCTCGCTCTCCGTTCAAACAGAAGAAGCCAAGGGCGACATCGAGAAACGCAAAATCGCCATCGAAACCCTCGTCAAACCCGTCGCGGAATCGCTAGGAAAATTCGAACAACGGATCGGCGAAATCGAAAAAGCTCGTGAAGGAGCGTATTCTGAACTCAAGGAACAAGTCCGTGCCCTCGGCGAAGGCCAGCTCGGCCTGCAACGTGAAACTTCCTCGCTGGTCAAGGCCCTTCGCCAACCGACTGGCCGCGGCCAATGGGGAGAAATGCAGCTTCGCCGCGTGGTAGAACTCGCAGGGATGCAGGAACATTGCGATTTCGAAACCCAGCACAGCACGACCACCGACGAAGGCAAAAAACTCCGCCCGGATCTGATCGTGAAATTACCTGGCGGAAAAACCATCGTCGTCGATTCCAAGACACCGATGGATGCCTATCTCGACGCACTGGAAGCCAATGATGACACGATCCGCGAGGAGGCTCTGCACCGCCACGCCCGCCAAGTCCGCACTCACATCCAACAACTTTCGTCAAAAAACTACACCGCCCAATTCGCCCAAACGCCCGAGTTCACCGTGCTTTTCCTGCCCAGCGAGTCCTTCTTTTCCGCCGCCCTCCAGAGCGATCCCGGCCTTATCGAGCGCGGGGTGGATCAAGGCGTCATTCTTGCCACGCCCACCACACTCATCGCCTTGCTCCGCGCTGTTTCCTACGGTTGGCGGCAAGAGTCGATCGCAGAAAACGCCCGCGAAATTTCCGAACTCGGTCGCACCCTGCACGAGCGCCTCAGTAAACTCACCGATCATTTCTCCAAACTCGGACGCTCGCTCAGCAGTGCCGTGGAAAACTACAACAGTGCCATTGGTTCCTTCGAAACTCGCGTTCTCACCACCGCCCGCAAGTTTGAAGATCTCAAGGCCACTCCAGAATCTGTGACGATTGATCACCTTGAACAAATCGACAAATCTCCGCGCGGTATCCAACCCACTCACTCCAAGCTAGCTCCTCTCAGTTTAAATACAAACGCCTCCACCCATCTACTGGATCCCGTAGATGATGATGACTTCGGCTTCGTGCCAGATCCGCCATTGAGCGCCCGCAGTGCCGCTGCCGATCTCAGATCTGCGATGAGCTAAATGTCGGCTGCCGTACAACTGCACCTCGAGCTTCAATCGTTGCAAACGGGTGACCGAATCCCAGCCGATGATCGTGTCGCGGCTTAAGCGGTCTGCGGCAATCATATTTCTGACTAGATTTTGCTTCCAGTGTCCTACCTCATAGGTGCAGGGTCTGGAATGTTGAAATGGATCGTATGTGCAGTCCTCGTGTTGTCGGTAGGGGGTAGTTGGTTAGCCTATTCGAGCAAAAGCTCGGATCTAGATGCCATCAAAAACAAAATTGCCGCAATCCATGAAGTGGGGGATGGTGATCCTGATGAACTCTTACCTAAGTTAAAATCAGATCTCAGCTCGCTTGATGCCGAAAGAACATTCACGGGCATTTTACTCACATTCTTGAGTGCCGGGGTGATTGGTATTTTCGGCGTTTCTTACTTAATTCCGCTGATGGCGGAAAAATTTTCCCACTCGGTTTACGACAGTGGAGAAGTTTCGGAAAAAGATGTCATGCACGATGCGCGATCTCTCGTGGCCCAGGGAAACTATGAAGGGGCCATTGAGGCTTATAAAGTGGCTGCCGCCGCTGAACCCCTTAACCGCCTGCCATGGGTAGAAATCGCGAAAATCCAGAAAGATAACCTACACGATTCGAATGCGGCAGTTGCGACCATTCGTCGAGCTCTGGAGAGTCAGGAGTGGGAAGTGCGTGACGCCGCTTACTTTCTTTTTCGCCTCGCAGAGCTATTTGATGAAGTTCAAAATGACCGGGCTTCGGCCATTGAGATCATGAATCAAGTGATCAGGGATTTCCCGGAAACCCGCCATTCTGCGAATGCGAGTCATAAATTACACGAGTGGACCATAGCGGGTGAGCCAGATAAAAGAGCGCTAGAAGAAGCTGAATTTATCGCGAAAATGAATCAGCCAAAATCGTGAAATTGTCACGCTGATCATATCGTGCTTCGCTCGTAGAACCTGGCACGATGAGAAAAAATGGCTTCGGTATTCGCGGGCCGATTCGGGCCTTTTGTCGCAGTCATCCATTGTTCATGGCCGCCTTGGTGGTGGTGGCTTCTGTGATTACGGCGAATTGGGATGTTCCGGCAGGGCTGGTGTTGGGGTTCCTGTTAGCACTTGCAGGGTGTTATTTGATCCATTGGAAAATCGGGTTGGCGTGGGTGATTTGTAGCTGGTTCGCGGTCGGTGGGTTCACTTGGAGAAATGAAATTAGAAAATCGGATGAGCGGCATTTGTTAGAATCTCCGAACGGAGAAATGCAAGGACGTGTGCTGAAAGACGCGAAAGGAGGAACGTATTTCTGGACGGCTCCTGTCACACTGCTAACAGGTGATTCTGCTGGAGTCAAAGTTCTGTGGCAGGGCATGGGGGAGCTGCCGGTGGCGGGCGCACGGGTGAAGGCGAGCGGGAATTTCGGTCCATTGCTATCAGGGCGGAATCCGGGAGAATTTGATCAAGCAGCGTGGCTACGTGGTCAAGGTGTAGCCGCCATTTTTCATGCGGAGTGGATCACGGGCGAGGTAAAAACGGATTGGTGGGCTGCTCAGAGTGTGAGAATACGGCGGGGGTTTCGTAGCGCGGTTACGGCGGGATTGGATGAAAATTCGCAAGAGGCGGTGGTCATCCGTGCCGTAGTGATCGGTGAGCAACCGCCAGATGCGGACGAGCTAGTCGCGGCATTTCGGAACAGTGGGACGCTCCATGCATTTTCAGTAAGCGGACTTCACGTGGCGATGGTGGGGAGTATGGGTTGGATGGTGTTGAGCCTGTTAGGAGTGCCGAGGCGATGGGCGGTATGGGTGTTGCTGCCGCTCATTTTCGGGTATTCATGGCTCACGGGAAATAGTCCGCCCGCCGTGCGCTCTGCTTGGATGGCGGCGGTATTTCTAGGTGCTTTCATCTCCCGCAGAAGACCTGATTTACTAAACTCACTCGGCGCAGTGCTGTTAGCGGCGATGCTGTGGGACGGACGTTTATGGTTCCAGCCCGGCGTCCAGCTTTCCTATGGCGTGGTGGCAGCCATCGCGGTTGGTAGTAGTTTGGCGGTCCGGTTATTTTCTGGAATGGCGAAGTCTGAGCAATACTTACCGCTCTCGCTGATGACGCGGTGGCAAAATGCATGGCTCTGGTTACGGCGAAAAGTCGCGCAATCGCTAGGTGTATCAGTTGCGGCAGGTATTGGCTCGACTCCGTTGACCGCATTCCACTTCGGACTAATCACACCGATTTCGATTCTGGCTGGAGTGATCTTCGTGCCGTTGGTTTTCGTATTGCTCGGAGTCGCGCTTCTTTCGGTTATACTCTATCAGGTTTCTTTGCCGGCCAGTCGACTCGTCAACACTGCGAATGCTTATGTGGCTAAAATTTGTGTCATGACGGCGGAAAGTTTTGCAGCGATTCCTGGCGGACATTTCCAGGTTAACGCCGAGAACGAGCCGTTTTTACTCATTTATGATTTGAAACATGGAGCGGGTGCCGCGTGTTTTTCTGGGGGTAAAAGTGGTGCTGTTTTATTCGATTGTGGAGATCGTTACAGTTTCAAACGACAGGTCGCACCTTCGCTCCGGCGCCTCGGTATCTCACCTGACTCGGTGATTTTAAGTCATCCAGATGGTGGCCATCTCGGTGGCGGTGCAGTGGTGTGGACGACTTTTCCGATCCGCCAAGTACTATTGCCCGTGGTGGATTCGCGCAGCCCAGGATTCCAAGCATGGGTCGGGGAGGCACCGACTGCGGGAATTAAAGCTCTCCAAGCTTCGGAATTACATGATTTACCGATGCCTGACGGTGCACGGTTAGAAATCCTTCACGCCCCAGACTCTCTGTCGAAGAATGCCATCGCCGATGACCGAGTCGCGATTTATCGACTTCACTGGCGTGGTTGGAAATTGTTATTTACCAGCGACTCAGGTATCAATACGGAGACGAAAATGCTGGATGCCGCACAAGACATTTCTGCCGATGTCATCATTGCTGGTCGTCATCGCAGCGACATCAGTTTGAGTGATCCATTTCTTGATGCGGTGAATCCACAAATGATGATTGCTTCGCACTCAGAACTTCCCAGCACCGAGCGTCTCAATCCAGAAAGCGTAAAATACTGGCGGTCACGAGGAATCCAAGTCATCCACCAAGGTGAATCCGGCGGCGTCACCGTCAAAGTCAATGGGGTAGGGGATTTGTTGTTAGAAGGTTTTGTAGACAAGTCGGTGATTACGCTCAGACCAAAGCATTAAACTTTACGGCACCTGATCCGGCACATGGACTTTCCTTCATTCTCCCACTGGATTTGGAAATCGGTTTTCGGATAGAAAAACGAATGATCGTTCCAATCTAGCTGCTCAAACTTCCCGAAGTTTTCGATCTTCTCCACGGCCCAGTGGAAATATTCCTCGTGATCGGTCATGAAGAGAAACTCGCCGCCCGGTAAAAGAACTTTCCACACGGCTTCGAGAAAATCTAACTGCAAGAGCCGCCGTCGGTGGTGCCGCAGTTTCGGCCAAGGATCTGGGCAAAGTAGATGTAGCCTGGAGACGGATGCTTCCGGCAAAAGCCACTCGATACTGTATCGGCTTTCCAATCTGAGCACTCGGGCATTTTCTAAATTTCTCCGGGTGATTTTCTTACAAACTTTTCTGACTCGTCCGAGTAGCCGCTCCACTCCGAGGAAATCCCGCTCTGGAAATTGCTCGGCCATGCCGATTAAGAACGAGCCATCCCCGCAGCCGAGATCGATTTCTAGTAATCGGTCGCCACGACAAATTTCTTCGCGTTCCAGTTTCCTGAAAAAATCCTCGGGCACAAATTCCCCAGCCAAGGCCGGACGTGGTAAAACATTGAAAGGCTGCTTCGTAATCACTCACCGATCTAAAATCTTGGTGAATCAATTCGCAACCTCATAGAGTTCGCAAATCACTTCAACCCTTTCAGAATTTGACGACGAGCTTCGACAATATCCAGCTCGCCAGTGTGTCGCCAAAGGATTTCACCGCCGGGGGCGACGATGATGGTGTGTGGTAGTGCGCCAGACCATTCTGGGTCAATCGCTTGCGCCATCTTGTCTGGATTGCCGCCAGTCCAATGGTAGTTGTTAGTCATCCGGCCATCAGCTTCGAGAGATGGCGCGAGGCGATCGGGCAAAGCGGCATGGCGTGATTCTAAAAACTTGGAAACGGCGGGCCGTTGGGTGATAGGATCGAGGCTGATAGAAATGAACTCGACTGAGCGATTTTGGAAACGGCGACCGGTTTCTATCAGATCGGGAAATTCTTTGACACAGGGGCCGCATGTGGTGGACCAGAAATTGATTAAACGGAAGTTTTTCGAACCATTTGCCCGGATTTTTTTGGAAAGTTCTTCATCCAAATCAGCCACAGTGATTGGTTTTTCTTCCCACTTTTTTTGATCATCCGCGACATTACTTTTTTTGAAGAGCCACTTCGTCGAGCAACCAAATGAGCGAGTGACAGGCTCGTTCACGGTTGTTCCGGCGAGCACGGCGTCGATGGCATCGCGGAGATAGCTCTTATCGACGGCGCCGGAATTTCGCCCACCATCATCCATGCGTCCGGTGTAGCGCAGCTTCCTCTCGGCATCGAAAAGAAAAATATGCGGTGTCGATTGTGCGCCACAAGCTGTGGCAAATTCTTGTTTTTCACCATCATAGAGATATGGAAATGACCAGTGGAAGTCCTGGGCAAACGGGGCCATTTCTTCTTGTGAATCGCCAAAGGGCGAGTAGCCGAGTTCGTCCGGGGTGAGGCTACTCGGGTTGTTCGAATTCACGGCCACGAGCGCTAGACCTTTACCTTGATACGCTTGGTAAATTTCTTCAGTGCGGGCAGCGGCAGCGACAGAATCCGGGCAATGGTTGCAAGTGAAAACGACGCACAGCGCCTTGGAATCTTTAAAGTCTGCAAGAGAATAAATCTTCTTATCGGTAGCTTGAAGTGAAAAATCAGGAGCCGCAGAGCCGATCGCCAGTACCTTCGGCACTTCCTGCCCCAGCAATGGCAGCACCAGTGAGGCCACGATTCCGAGAAGATTGGTTAATTTCGTCATTTCACCAATACTGCTTACAAGAAGCATTTCCTACAAAGAAATGGAGGTGATTTCTGATTCAGTCCGTCCCTGCAAGACGGTGGTTCAGTGCAATCGAGCGGCGGATGGCACGCATGACTTCGACTAATCCTCGCTGTGAAGCGACGACTTTGGCGCAGCCCGGATGTTGCTGGGCGTTGCGGCTTACAAAGCGACCGATTTCCGCATAAAGCTGACGCATTTGTGTTTCAAGGATACTGCTCTCGGCGCGGAGGATTGCCATTTCCTTATTGCCATCGCCGATCACTTGGAAGGCTTCTGAGGCATGGAGCCTGAAGGTTTTTTTCTTGTCGTTGAGACGCTGGTCGATGAGATCGATTTGAGCATCGCTCGTTTCGATTTCTGTGCCGATGTCGAGTCGCTGTTGTTTAAGGCTTGAGAATCTCTCCTTAAGTTCGAGAAGTTTTGCCTTAATTTTAGCAACTTCTTCACTGCTAGATTTTGCATCTGATGAAATGACATCCAGCTTCATCTTCGTGCCATCGTAGGATCTGCGAACTTCACGAGCTTCTGCGACGATATCATCCCGCTTTTGGGCAAGTTTCTCGAGTGATTTTAGCAGGTTGGCTCGCTCATCGATCAGATCTTGATGGACTTGTGGTTTCCGGTTAAGGACGGTCGCACGTTCTTGATGCGCTTGATCTAGGCGTAGTTGGCAGGTGACTAGATTTTTTTGGATGGCTTCATTTTCCTTAACGAATTTCCGAAGATTCCAGTATTCCACGGAAAGCTCCTCAATGGGTTCTACTTTTTCCCAAGTGAGAGCGCCCAGTTCTGCCTCGGCCTCGCGGAGAAGATGCATTTCAGAGGCTGCGTCGCCCATGCGCTGATTTCTCCGCTGATAGCCGAAAGCTTGGGCAAAACGGGCGATGTAGTAGCGGGAAGAAGTCATGGTTGAGGAGAATTTGCGGAC
Source organism: Akkermansiaceae bacterium (assembly GCA_031415155.1). Lineage (GTDB taxonomy): Bacteria > Verrucomicrobiota > Verrucomicrobiia > Verrucomicrobiales > Akkermansiaceae > Luteolibacter. The sequence goes on from JANORE010000019.1 coordinate 8,513, forward strand.
TGGCTAATCTTGAGTTGCAATGCTTGGATGACGGTAAAGTCTTCAAGAGTTGTCACATTTCCTGTGACAATCCCGTCACACACGAGTTCCTTCAAGAGGCGGCGCATGATTTTCCCCGAGCGAGTCTTAGGCAATCCCGGAGCGAAATGTAAGTCGTCCGGCTTGGCAATCGCACCGATGACTTTACCCACGTGGTTAATAAGCTCTTTCATGAGAACTTCTGACTCCTCGAAGTCGCCTTTTAAAGTGACAAAGGCGGCCACGGCTTGGCCTTTCATTTCATGAGGGCGTCCGACGACGGCTGCTTCAGCGACGGCAGGATGAGAAACAAGTGCACTCTCGATTTCTGCTGTGCCGAGGCGGTGGCCGGAAACATTCAACACGTCATCGAGGCGACCGATGATCCAGAAATTCCCGTCCTTGTCGCGGCGAGCACCATCGCCAGCCGTGTAGATTCCGGGATAGTCGGACCAGTAAGTTTTGTTGTAACGTTCTTTATCGCCGTAGATGGAGCGGGCCATCGATGGCCATGGTTTGCGGATGACGAGGCGTCCGTCTTGGTTGGCCTTACATTCTTTCCCTGCATCATCGAGGATCGCGGCATCAATTCCGAAAAACGGGCGTGTCGCCGTGCCGGGTTTGCAAGGAGTCGCTCCGGGCAGTGGAGAAATCAAGATGGCACCTGTTTCAGTTTGCCACCATGTATCGACGATCGGGCATTTCCCGCCGCCGATTTTTTGGCGATACCAGTTCCAAGCTTCTGGATTGATCGGCTCGCCGACGGAACCTAGCAGCCGTAGTGAGGAAAGATCGTGAGCTTCTGGAAATGAATCACCCGCCTTGATAAAGGCACGAATCGCGGTGGGCGCGGTGTAGAAAATCGTCACCCCGTATTCTTCGATGATTTTCCAGAATCGCCCGAAGTCGGGAGTATTGGGAGCACCTTCGTACATCACCTGAGTGGCACCCATCGCCAATGGACCATAGACGATGTAGGAGTGGCCGGTGATCCAGCCGATGTCGGCGGTACACCAGTAAATATCCTCATCGCGCATGTCGAAAATGTATTTACAGGTCGAGTAAGTGCCAGTCAGGTAGCCGCCAGACGTATGCAGAATTCCTTTGGGTTTTCCGGTCGAGCCAGAGGTATAGAGCACGAAAAGCGGATGCTCGGAGTCGAAGGCTTTCGCCACATGCTTCGAGGACACGGCGGCGACTTCATCGTGCCACCAGACATCACGAGTGGCGTCCATGGCGACGTCATTTCCGCAGCGATTGAGAACAATGACCCGATTGATTTTTGGGTATTTCGCCAGTGCCTCATCGACGACTGGCTTCAAGGGGACGACCTTGCCACGCCGCCAGCCACCATCCGCAGTGATGATGATGCTGGCACCAGAATCTTCTAACCGATCTACGATGGCTTCTGCCGCGAAGCCGCCGAAAACGACATTATGCACCGCGCCGATCCGAGCGCAGGCAAGCATCGCCACGACCGCTTCCGGAACCATCGGCATATAAATAAGCACTCGATCCTTCGCCTTGACGCCATTTTTCTGAAGCACATTGGCGAAGCGGCAAACATCTTGATGAAGCTGGCCGTAGGTGATCACGCGTTTGTCGCCAGGCTCGCCCTCCCAGATAATCGCGGCCTTATTTTTACGCGGCCCCGCAGCGTGGCGATCGATGCAGTTCTCGCAGACATTGAGTTTGCCGCCCTCGAACCACTTCGCGTTCGGTGATTTCCAATTAAGCACCGTGGACCATTTTTTTTGCCAAACTAGCTCCTTCGCTTCGCGAGCCCAGAATTTCTCAGGCTTTTCAATCGATTCCTTGTAGAGCTTTTGATAAGCCGCCATTGATGGGATACGAGCCTTTCTGGAAAACTCTTTGGATGGTTTATGGGCAATATCTTGGTCGTGGCTGGAAATGGATTTGGGGTCACTCATCGGTTTCGGGGAAATTGAGGCAGGAACATAAATATCCCGCATGGCTGGAAAAATCTAAGAAGCCATCCGTCACACCGCAAGCCTCCAAAGGCAGTTAGTCCCGTCTTTTTTTAGGTGGCGAGTCAGTTGCCTCCCGTTTTTTGGCAGGCTTCGGATTTCCCAACAACATCTGGATTTCTAAAGCATTTAAAGTCGCCCAAGTTCCCGGTTCCAGATCACCAAGCCACAGGGCACCAATGCGGACTCGCAGCAGCTTGGTGACTTGGTAGCCGAGTGTATCAAACATCACCCGAATCTGGCGTTTTGCACCGTGATCCAGCACGACCTTGATACGGCGGGAGGAAAGTCGCTCGATGGATTTCGCCTTTAATTTCCCCTCAGTCGTGAAGACACCTTCGAGAAATTGGTCGAGATGAGAATTTTCAAATGCTTGGTTCGACGTGACGAGATATTCCTTTTCCACGGATTTCGAAGGATGCATTAACTGCTGCGAAAGATCTCCGTCGTTTGTTAAAATCAGCAATCCTTCCGAGTCTCTATCCAGTCTTCCGACGTGGTGCAGCGAGTGGAGTGATGCGGGTAAAAGGGTGTAAATCGTATCGCGTCCCAGCTCATCCTCGCGCGTGCAAACATAGCCACGAGGCTTGTGAAATGCGACGATCAACACGTCTCGTGGAGCGACTCGCTTGCCATCTACTTTCACATGATCGCCCGGAATGATCCGAGTTCCCATATTCATGCACGGATCGCCGTTCACTTCCACGCGGCCTGCTTGGATGAGTTCGTCGCAAGCGCGGCGGGAACCCACGGCGCAGGAAGCAAGGTATTTATTAAGGCGAGTGCCGTCGTTGGTAGC
>JANORE010000020.1:0-2772 GCA_031415155.1 Akkermansiaceae bacterium
GAATACCGGGCGGCACAACGCTGGAACCTTGTCTGGGTGGTGCCGATTCTGGCACTTCTTATCGGTGCATGGATGATTTATAACAGCCTCACGGCACACGGCCCTGTCGCCCATGTCCGTTTTGAAACCGCTGAGGGAATCGCTGCGAAAAAAACCGAAGTCCGTTGCCGCTCCGTGAAGGTTGGCATCGTGAAAGAAGTCAAACTCGATGACGATTTGAAGTCCGTTCTGATCGATCTCGAACTCGACCCGGATTACGCCTCCATGCTTCGGGAAGGAACTCGCTTTTGGGTGGTCCGGTTCAGGTTCTCGGGAGCGCAAGTTTCAGGATTAGGCACAGTCTTAGAAGGGGCGTATATCGAACTCGACCCCGGTCCCAAGGACGGACCTGAAGTGAATCACTTCGAGGGCTTGGAAACGCCGCCAGCCACCAGCAGTGATATTCCGGGACTTCGGCTAGGTCTAACTGCCGATGATGCAGGCTCCCTCACTGCGGGTTCGCCGATTTATTACCGTGGCTTTGAAGTGGGGCGGATCGAAAATCGCAAGCTGGACCCAGAAGGCTTGCGCGTGACCTACGATGCTTTCATTCGCGAAGAATACAGTCATTTGGTGAAAACCAATACTCGCTTCTGGAATACCAGCGGCATTGAAATCAGCGCTGGAGCAGATGGTTTTAAACTTCGCACACCATCGTTCCAAGCACTCGTCTCAGGTGGTGCCACATTTGGTCTGCCGGAAGGAATGCCGCTAGGAAATGCAGTCGCCGACGGCACCACCTTCACCCTTTTTTCAAATGAAGACGCGGCAAATAGCTCAAGCTTTAATCCGACAATGAAGCTGATTCTTCTTTTCGATCAATCCGTCCGTGGCCTAGTCAAGGCGGCTCCCGTCGAATTTCGGGGGATTCCGATCGGACGCGTCGCTGATATTTCCTTCGACTATTCAAGCTCAAGCGAGGACAACAGAATCCCAGTGTTAGTGGAAATTGATCCCGCGCTCCTGCGACGTGATAGTGAACTGAAAAATAAGCCAGACTTGGAGTGTCTCCAAGATTGTGTGAAACGAGGTCTGCGAGCTTCCTTGAAAACGGGCAGCTTACTCACGGGAGCTTTGTTTGTGGATCTCGACTACTATAAAAACTCAGGCAGTGCGGAGCTTACTCAAGTCGGTGAATTCTCCGCAGTCCCCACCGTTTCTTCCGGCTTCACCCAGTTAGAAGCCAAGCTCACGGCGGTTCTCGATAAGATCCAAGGCTTGGAATTAGAAGAACCTATTAAAAAAATCGGTCCCATGGTTGATGAATTCAAACTCGCCGCTGCGGATAGTCGCAAGACGATGATGGAAATTAGTGACGTCTCCGCCTCCGCCCGGAAGATGATCGACTCTCTCAGCTCACCCGAACTTGCTAAACTTCCAGCCGACTTGAGAAAAACACTCGCTGCACTCGAAAAGTCCGTCGCAAGCATCGGTCCAGATGGCGCGATCCAAGGCGATTTACTCCGCACGATGGATGAACTCCGCGCTTCATTACGGTCATTTAGCACATTGGCGACCAACCTGGATGACAAGCCGAACTCGTTGCTTTTTGGTCGTGAGACGTCGGGAAATCCAGTTCCGAAAGCGCCTAAAAATTGACCGCCACCCTATTTCTCATATGAAGCGATTTCTCATCCTCCTAGCTGCCTTGCTGGTCGGCGGTTGCGCCCAACCTAACAAAAAGTTCTACGTCCTCACCGCGAGCGGCCCCACTCCATCCGGCAGTGGCGTCAGCATCGGTGTGGGCCCCGTCAGTCTCGCAGAATACATCGACCGACCCAACCTCGTCATTCAACAAGGGCCGAATCAACTCGCCGTCGCTGAAGATCACCGCTGGGCAGGCGAGCTTTCAAGCTCCATTGCCAGAGTCACGGCTGCCAATCTGGGGCGTGAACTTGGCACTGGAAATGTCCGCACTTATCCATGGCAGCGCGACAGTGAGATCCGCTACCAAGTCACTCTCGACATCCGCCAGCTCCATAGCACGGAAGACGGTTACGCGATTATCGAGGCAGGCTGGCGGGCCTATTCACTCCCAGAACGGAGTCTCAAAACATCGCGCACATTCGTGGATCGCGAACCTTTAACCTCAGACGGCTATCCGGCCATGGTCGCCGCTCAATCTCAATTGTTAGAGCGGTTAGCGAGAAGCATCGCTGCGGGATTGAGGTAGCAGACTCGGCAAGATTCATCGTCCTGAACTCTCAATGGCCCGATAGTAAAACAAAAGCCTTCCGGGCGAATCTTGAAGATTCGCGGTGCCTAAATTCTTTGAATCCCGCAGTAACCACGCTGCGTGTTCTAACCGTCAAAATGAATTTGACGAAACACTAGGCCCAGCACGTCGGCGGTTCATGCCAAGGATCTTCAGGCTCTCGCGATGACAATCGGGGCTTCTCATTTCGTGATTGAAAAGCATTACCGCGAAGCCGTTTCAGACTCCGAAGCCTCTTTATTTTGGAGCCTTTTCCCGTCGGAAGCATTTCGGAAGTGATTTATAACTCGTTAAAATACAATGATTTGAAATAGCTTCACTAGGGCTCGAACCTAGAATAACAGAATCAAAATCTGCGGTGTTACCATTACACTATGAAGCTTTTAGCTTGTGGCGAGGGCAAACTAAGCTGTGCCCGACGGTTTTGGCAATAGTGAAAATTTAGGAATTTATTCAAGCCGCAGCACACAAGACAATGTCATCGACAAAAATCCTCTCCAGTCCAATGACAGCGGCTT
>JANORE010000021.1:0-4385 GCA_031415155.1 Akkermansiaceae bacterium
CGGAACTCGATCTCGGAAAACTCCGCAAACTCATGACCAGCACGAGTCACGTCGAGGATCTTCCGCAGTTTCCCGGCTCGTCTCGTGACGCAGCGATGGAGCTTCCCATTTCCACTCCCAACGCGCAGATCGAAGCGGTCATCGCCAAGCTTGCCGAGGCGCTCCTCATTTCCTCAGAGTGCTTCGATGTCTTCACCGACCCCACTGGCCAGAAAATTTCCGCCGACAGCAAATCCGTTGCCTACCGTTTCCACTACCGAGATGCTAGCCGCACTCTCAAGACCGAGGAAATCGACACCGCCCACCAGAAAGTGCTTGAAGCGTTGACCAAGGGGCTGGATGTGAAATTTCGTTGAGGAACGACGCCGAAAGTTCACTTGTCACGTGTTGCGCGATAGAGAATCCAATCTTCTATACTGCCACACGTCATCACTTGTGGAAAATAACGAGAGCGTCTCACGGCAATCACTTTTCGATATGAAGATTTCCATGAATCATCATTCGCGGCAGTATCACTGCGATGCAATCGCCACACCAGCAAGTCGGCGACATCCAAGACACATAAACACCCGGTTTTGAATGATGCTCGGCGTGAAGATCGCGCAAAGGATAGGAAGTGCCATCTGGCGAGCGAGGCTGGGCGATGAAAAGCGCGGCACGACCTGAACATCTGCCCTTGCGGTAAGTCGGTAACGGCGTTTGAATCATTGCTCTTTAAGAATGTATCTGCTGAATAAAGTCATCCAAATCCGGGAAAAATCTCACCCGGATCACGAAAAACCATTTCTCGAACATCTGGAAGATCTACGGGTGGTCATCACTCGGGTGGTGGTCACATTGATCATTTCAATGGTGATCTGCTTCACGTTTAACAAGCAATTGATGGAGTTTTTCAGGCGGCCTGTGGATCAGGTTTTGCTCGACCAAATCAAGGCGACTTTACCTGAAGACGCACCTCGCAAGTTGACCGCCGAGCGCTGGGGTGAGGCCCGGAAAATCGAGCAAGCCGCGATGAATTTATCCTCCGAGCAGCGAGAAGTTTTCTATCAGTCGCTCGCGGATCCAGGACTCGTATTTCACGCAAAGTCCGCCAGCGTTCTTCGCGCAGCACTTTTACTCCCCGAAAAAAAACGGAGCCCGTTCGTCAACTCGTTGAATGAGAACGAAGAGTTCAAGCATCAAGTCGAAGCGCTCCTCAGAACCAAGCCCAAGACCGACGTCGATGTGAATGGAAATTTGAGAATGATGTCTGCTCTCAAGCCGACGGAAGGTTTCATGTTATCGATGAAACTTTCATTCGTTGCAGGGATCGTTGTATCGTTTCCACTTCTCCTATTTTTCATCCTCCAGTTCGTGCTACCTGGCTTACATGCCCATGAAAAACGGGTGATGTGGCCAGCCATGGCTGTAGGTTTCGGCCTATTTCTTACTGGCACGGCATTCGCCTATTTCATGGTCTTACCGCGAGCCTTGCTATTCTTCGCCGAGTGGAGTGGCGGCATGGGGATTTCTAACGACTGGAGAATCGGCGAGTATATCTCTTTTGCCACGCAGTTCACTCTCTTATTTGGTCTGTCATTCGAGCTGCCTGTCGTCGTCATGGTCTTCGTGAAATTGGGGTTGTTGACCTACGATACTATGTCACGGACAAGGTCTTACGCCATTCTCGGCATCTTCGTAACCGCCGCTGTGCTCACGCCAACACCTGATGCATTTACCCTGATCCTGATGGCGTTGCCGATGATTTTTCTCTACGAAATCTGCATCTGGCTGGCCTACTTCGACCGGAAAAAACAACGCATCCGGGAAGAGCAGGAAGCACGCGAGCGGATGGAGCGCCTCCTCCGTCTCGAAGAGGAATATCAGACAAATCAGCCCGTCGAGCGCGCCGCCCAAGATCACTGGCATGACGACGACCACGCTTATGAATCCGGCGACGATGGCTGGCATGAAAGTCATCCACCGTCTGACTCGCCTACGAGCGATGAAATTCCTTCGCTCGACGAGGAGAACAAGCCAGCAACCGGCAAAGACGATTGAGCGAGGGCATCGCTTGATCCTGCTCTCGCGAGCGGAGTCTAAGTGGATGGCAGTCTACGACGCGGAAAGATCCGCGTGTCTTTGGGCCATTTCCCATGCGGCCTCAGGAACGAGTGAGCGCCATTGTGGATCATCTTCATCAATCATCTTGCAAACGTCTCGGCCCGTGTAGGAAAGCAACTGATCATCGTCACAAGGGATTTCTTGGATTTTACCGTTCGATAAGAAATGTTGGTAAAGATGGGTGCTGTCAGCGGGTGGGGTAAAGGTCTTGGCATTGACGAGTTCACCATTCAGTCGATTTTTCCAAGGGAATACATGGAGGGTGACTCCTTCTTTAAATAAGCGCCCGAATGACTCTAAGATGCCACCTCTTAAATTTTCTGACCACTTGGGTTTAAAGAGTTCATTGAGCAGTCCGATGCTGAGAATGATGCCGATGGGTTTGTGGGTGTAGCGGTGTAAAAACGCGGCGATGCGGTGAAACTCGGCACAACGCGAAAGTAAGACCGTTTTCCCAAGCGACTGAAGCGCGCTGGAGCGATCCAGAAAATCCACGGGATCGACTTCTTTACCACGTAGTAAGTTATGGATCGAGATTTCACATAACTCGATGGCCAATGGCTGATCTTCTTCTTTAAGCGAACCTAGAAAGCCACGGCGAGATTGCTCTAACATTTTTAAATGCAAGTTCATCACGGGATCAAAGCTACCTCGCAGTAATAAAACGGGGTGACGATACAGTGCCTCCGCAGGTTGCACCACTTCACCCGAAGGCAAAAACATCGTTGCATCCGTTAGGCCACTCTCGACTAATTGTAAGGCGCAGAGACGATTGTCAAAAAACGCATAACCATGGCCGGAGAATTTTAGTAAATCCACTTCCACACGGCCTGGAACGAGATTGTCCAGTAACGATTCGACAAATTTTTTGAGATGCCCCCGATGCCGGAAGGCCGAGTGAATCAAATTCACGCCGATCACGCCGAGGGCTTCCATCTGGTCGATCGTGCGCTGATCTAATAATCTCACATGCAATATAATATCCGATGGGGGATCACCCGGTTTCATCTGGAAGCGGATGCCAAGCCAGCCGTGACACTCGCCGCTATCTTTCCAGCCACGAGCCCGCACCGTATTACAAAATGAGAAAAATGTCGTATCCAGGCCCCGTTTAGGACTCAAGCGCTCCAGTAAAATGGAATACTCGTGATCCAGCATCGCGGAGAGACGAGCTGCCGAAACGTAGCGATCGGTATGGCCATAAATCGCGTCGCTCATGATCATGTCATAAGCAGAGATCGACTTGGCCACTAAGCCTGCCGTCCCAGATACGCGGAAGAAATAGTTCGCCGTTTCCTGACCTGCGCCGATCTCAGCGAACGTGCCGTAAGCGAAGGGATCGAGATTGAGTTCTTGGGCTTTATCGTAAGTGCTTGGCGTGATCATTGTGGCTCTCCCTCCTCGACCCAACCTCTTCGGACTAACCCATCAATCAAGACTTGGCTGTTCGATGCGGCATTTGGCGGATATTTGAGCGTCAGCATCAATATGGAGCGATCCATTCCCATATCAGGGCGGATCTTTTGATCGAGGATCGAACCTTTCTCGACATATCCGTAAAATGAATGCATGCCATCGGGAGATTCGATACGATATGATTTCCATTTTCGGTCATCACTAAAATCAAAGTTATAATAGTGAACGTTGCCTAAAATGACACGGAACGTGTGAATTTCTTGTGGTTTCTGGGCGGTGAATTTTTCCCAAGAAATATCCGACCAGCCGACCCAGCTTTCCCAATCCACTTTTAGACCTTGTGGAGTATGGATCAGCACGATTGCTTTTTCGAGCTGATCGAGAGTCCGAATGGCAAATGACAAGATTTGCCCCTGAGCGATTAAGCTGCCCGGCACATTGAGCATCGAGATCCCTGTCGGCTGAATTTTCCCATCTGGATAAAAGCTTCTGATGCGCGATTCTGTAATCTCAGGATGGCGAATGAGTGGTAAAATTTCCTCGACTGAGGTCGCCTCTAAAAACTTCCTCACCATCGGCTCCGCCACTTTTTCATAAGATGGATCGTCGAGTTGGATTTCCTGTAAAACGGGTGTTTTTTCGATCACCTTGGACTCGATCACCGGAGAAAGAGTCGTTCTTTGATCGGAATCGGAAGGCATCACTTCATGAGGTTTCAAAAAGAGAAACAAGCCACCGAAAACGGCTAATAATGCGAGAATCCCGAGTGATAACAGGAGCCGTGCGTGAGAATGCTGACTTCGTTTTTTACGGGACGGGTGCGAGATTTTTTCCCAAGAATGATTTTCTTCGGCGGGTTCATCATC
>JANORE010000022.1:0-1570 GCA_031415155.1 Akkermansiaceae bacterium
AACACGCCGAATGGGTTCGCCGCTTGATTCCGCTTGCCAGCCGCGCATGGAATTTTCAGGGTCTCACTGTTCACATGATTACTCGTCTATTTTCTGCTGCACTGCGTGGGGTTGATGCTCTTGAAGTTGAAGTGGAGGTCAATGCACGCGGCGCGGACAAGCCGATGGTGATCATTGTCGGGCTGCCAGATGCGGCGGTTAGAGAATCATCTCAACGCGTCATCTCTGCGATTGGTGCCTCCGCACTTTACCTGGATGATGGGATCAAGACGGTAAATCTGGCTCCAGCGGATGTGAAAAAGGAAGGGCCATCCTTTGATTTACCGATCGCCTTGGCCATGATCGCGGCCAGCGGGACCAAGCCGTTCAATGCGGATGATTGCTGCGTCGTGGGCGAGCTGGGTCTCGATGGCGCGGTGAGGCCAGTGAAAGGAGTGCTATCCATCGCGCTGGAGGCGAAACGGTGTGGGCGAAGCCGACTCTTTGTGCCGGAGGCAAATGCGCCCGAGGCAGCCGTGATCGAGGGGATTCAGGTATTCCCCATCCGGAATCTCAAGCAAGCTTGGGACTTTCTGAATGGTGAGATCATCATCCCGCCTTTCAATCTGGATCGCCGAGCGTTTTTTAATTCGCACCGCTGCTACGAGGTGGATTTCAATGATGTGAAAGGCCAGCACCATGTGAAGCGCGCGCTGGAAGTCGCCGCTGCTGGTGGGCATAATCTCATCATGGTCGGGCCACCGGGCACCGGGAAATCCATGCTCGCCAAGCGAATTCCCACGATCATGCCAGACATGACTGAAGATGATGCCATCGAGACGACGAAGATCCACTCGATCACGGGGCTGCTTGATTCCAAGCGAGGATTTCTCACGACTCGGCCATTTCGTGCACCGCATCATACGATTTCAGATGCAGGATTACTGGGTGGCGGGACCAATCCTGGGCCAGGCGAAGTCTCGCTGGCGCACCATGGCGTGCTTTTTCTCGATGAATTGCCAGAGTTCCGGCGGCAGACATTGGAAGTGATGCGGCAGCCATTGGAAGATGGCCATGTCACCATTTCACGGGCGGCGGGATCACTGACATTTCCTGCTAATTTCATGCTCGTGGCAGCGATGAATCCTTGCCCTTGCGGCTATTATGGCGATGCGAAACGCGAATGCCGTTGCTCGCCACGACAGATTGAAACGTATCGGCAGAAGATTTCTGGACCTCTGCTGGACCGCATCGACATTCATTGCGAGGTGCCGCTGGTGGATTTCCGGGAGCTATCTTCGGAGACGAATCTGGGTGAGAAATCGGAAGTGATTCGGCAGCGAGTGATCGCCGCCCGTAGCATCCAGCTTGAACGTTTTAGGAAATTTTCAAACTCGACGAACTCTGCCATGAACTCCCGCCAAGTGCGTGAACATTGCAAGCTAGACGCCGAGAGTAACGGCTATCTCGAACATGCGATGGAGGAAATGAACTTCTCTGCCCGCGCTCATGATCGGATTCTGAAAGTGGCGCGGACCCTCGCGGATCTGGGTGGCGCCGCCGACATCCGCGCGAATGATATTCTCGAGGC
>JANORE010000023.1:0-3613 GCA_031415155.1 Akkermansiaceae bacterium
TCGCCGACTACGCCCGCCGCATCGGCGGAGGTGATATCTACCACGCACCGCTGGTGAAAAATCCTGCCGGTGGCGACACACTCGCGCTCTATTTCGAGTTCGACGAGGACGAGATCAATCCACGCACCCGTCGCCAGTTAGAAATCGTTACCAAGATTCTGCGCTCAGATCCGGGTAAAAAAATCAACCTCAGCGGTCACGCCGATGCGCTCGGCACGACGGATTATAATAACAGTCTTTCTTCACGCCGGGCCGATGTGGTGCGGGATTATCTCACCACTGCGGGAGTATCTTCCACGCAGATTATCACCATCGCCAAGGGAGCCAGTCAACCTCGCCGTCCCAATGCCACGGAAACCGGAGCGGACAACCCAGAAGGCCGCCGCGCCAACCGCCGGACTGAGATTTATCTGGATTTTTAGAAGTCCGAACAGGATCAGGAATCTTCAAATTGACTCGATCCATAAATATCCTATTTTGGATAGATGAAAGTCACTCAACCCCAGAAAACGACCACTGTTTTTAAAAGTGGAACTTCATTGGCAGTCCGACTTCCAAAGGGCTATGCGCTCCCCATTGGAAGGGTCGTCATCATGAAAAATGCCAATGGAAATATTGAACTTGTCGCTGCGAAAAACGGCTGGCCAGAAAATTTCAAAGCGATGTTTCAAGAAGTCGATTGGGAAATGCCGACAAAAATTAAATCAGAACGACCGCTTTCATGGGGATGAAATATTTATTGGATACCACCGTGTGCGTTCATATTCTGAGAGGCAAATCGGGTAGTATCTTGGATAAGATGGAACTCCATCATATCGAAGATTTTGGAATCTCAATTCTTACGAAATTTGAACTTCTGGTGGGACTCAAAAAGAACTCGACCGTAAAGCAGTTGAAAAACTGGAACCATTTTTTGGATTTGAAGTTCACCGTCGTGGAGTTTGGCGAAGCCGAGGCCGCTGAAGCCGCAGCGGTGCAGGCAGAATTAGAATCTGAAGGACGTGGGATTGGAGAAATCGATACTTGCTTGGCGGGAGCCGCACGAGCGAGACACCTGATCATCGTGACGAGTAATTTTCGTGAATTTTCACGAGTCAAAAATCTTCGTGTCGAAGATTGGTATCAGGAATGAAGAATCCAGAGTTTCCGGATCAAAGAAGTCATTCCATCTCGCCAATCAGAGGGAAGATACGCCTGCGACCATCTCATCGAGTGATGCCGCGCTCAGACGTTTCGATGAATTGAATCAGGTGCGCGACCTGCGGTGTATCTGCGGCGTGGGTCGCTTTGAGCGAGCTGATCGAAGTGGTTAAGTTACTATCTTTTTTGAGGAAAAGTTTTTTATACGCCGCTTTGATGGCCTTCACATCCTCGTCTGAGAAACCTCGGCGCTGGAGGCCGATGAGATTGATGCCACGGGTGTTCGCGGGATTTCCGTCCACAATCATGAAGGGCGGCACGTCTTGGACTACTTTGGAGCAGCCACCAATGATCGAGTGTTTTCCGATCCGGCAAAACTGGTGCACGGCTGCCACGCCCGAAATGATGGCATAATCTTCCACCACAATATGGCCTGCCAAGCCGACGGAGTTCGATAAAATGATGTGATCTCCAAGTTGGCAATCGTGCGCAACATGCGAGTAACAGAGGAATAGATTATGGGAGCCGATGCGTGTCGGTAAATTCTCATGAGTGCCGCGATGAATGGTGCAGTTTTCCCGGAAAACATTGTGATCGCCGATTTCAAGATAGGTCGGATCCCCTACATATTTGAGGTCTTGAGTTTTCCCACCAATCGCAGAAAAAGGGAAAAATTCGTTAGCTTCTCCGATTTTGGTATATCCCTCAATGACGACATGAGAGTGGAGCACGCACTCGTCGCCGAGCTGGACGTTGTCGCCGATGACGCAGTATGGACCGATGCGGACATTGCGTCCCAGCGTGGCGAGCGGTGAAACAATAGCAGATGGGTGGATCACGGACTCAATGTCGAGGGATGGAGGTGGAAATGACGAGTTTTTTTTCACAAAGTGAGTCGCTTGATTTGAAAATGGCTTGGTCGGTGAGTCTTAGAGACGCTAGAACGGGCGGGTGGAAATGCCCAGCAAGCCGACGGAGACATCATTGGAATGGCGCAAATACTTGCCATTTTTGTGGATCATCATGGCCAGTGCCTTGGCGCATTTGTGGTGCCTCGGGTCGCAATTTTACATGGATGATGCGTCGCAGATCCGAGACAGCGAGATCGTGCGGACCGGAAATTTTGCGGCCGCAAACATCACCGCTTGGACTTACCTCGGCTACGTTTTGCAATACCGCCTGTTCGGGATGTCAGCGGTGGGATTTCATGCCGTGAATTGGCTTCTTCATACGGCGGTTGCCTGCGTGCTCTTCGGTTTCGGGTCTGATTTCTTGAAGGAACGTTGGCCAAAAGGGGTGGCATTATTCGGCGCGTTGCTCTTCGCCGTGCATCCGTTAGCGAGTGAAATCCCGAACTACGTACGGACTCAGGACTTGGCTTGGGTGACGCTTTTTTCGCTGCTGGCAGCATGGGCCTTGCTGCGATTTTTACGAGAAGGCGGCTGGGTGAAATGGTTGGGCTGCGGAGTTTGCATTCTGGGAGCGACATTTTCAAAAGGTCCGGGCCTGTTTCATGCGTTGATGATGTGTGGCGCAGTCGGATTGGTATCAATGTTGCCGGTGCATCGGAGTATGTTGCGGCGGAAGGCGTGGTGGATCGGGGCGGGACTGGTCATGCTGATTTCTACGCTGTGGCTGACTGGATTTCATCGCCAATGGTCGTATGCATTTCATCAATGGGCGGAGCCGCGATTCATCGGCCATGCATACACCGTGTCGCGGGTATTTTGGGAATTCGCGTGGCGCAGTGTGATCCCGGTGGATTTGAGCGCGGATCATCACATCGCGGAAACACTGATTCCTGCCGGGGCATCATTTTTAAATATCCCGGACAAGGTCGCGATGTTCGCTGCGGTTTGCTTTTTCGCGCTCGCCCTACTGAGCGTGGTCCTTGCTTGGTGGAAACCCACGCGGTTGTTCGGAGTTTGCCTATTCCTTTATGTCGCGACGATTTTGTTCCGGGTCTTTTATTTGATTCCAGAGTTCATGCCAGAGTATCGGATCTATCCGGGACTGCCGTGGTTTTGCCTCGGTGCAGCCATCGCCTTGACGGTGGTGTGGCAGAAGATCACGACTGCCTCGCCGCGTCTCCCAGCCGCGATTTTACTGGTGACCTGCATCGTGCTTTCCATGAAACGATCGTTCCTCTGGCATGACTTGGATCGACTGCTGGCAGATGTTTCGAAACAATATCCGACGCAGGCTCGAGTCATTTGGGAGCTGGATGACCGCGATGCCGCCGCAGGGAAATGGCAGGCGATCATCGACCGCCAGCAAAACGTATGGCCGCAGATCGAGGCGGAATTTCTCAGAGAAAATCAACGGCTTTCCCCGAAGCGTGAATTGCCGACTGGCCACATGGCTCTCGCTGCAGTTGCCTGCATGGGGCACTATGCCGTGGCTGTCGCCCATCAACAAAGCCCGGCTGCGGGCTTGCGAGAGATCAATCGCTTGGAGCAATTTATGCGTCAGC
>JANORE010000024.1:0-14051 GCA_031415155.1 Akkermansiaceae bacterium
TGGCAGCGCCAGCTTTGATGAGTCCATGCCCGCTACCCGCGTCGGAAATCTGCCCTGAGATGGTCAAATTGTGACCTAGGCGGTTAGTCCCTGTCGCACCTGAGCTGTTGGTGGTGATGGTGCGGGTGCCGTTCAGGGTCAGGTTCAACGTCATTAAATCGGTGATATCGACGGCTGCTACGCTGCCGTTTCCGCTTCCTAAGGAGCTGGTGGTAGTGATGTTTCCGCCAAGGGTGATGGCATTGCCGCTGAGTGTGAACGGCGTGGTCACATTATTCGGAGCTGTCCCAGCTAGCCCGTTGTTGGTGAATGAGATATTGCCAGTGACTAGCGCGGGGAAGTCGTTATTGGTGGGTTGATTGGTGGGGCTGCCGCCGAAGGTGAGAGCAGCGCCGTCAATGGGAGCGATATCCCAGTTGCCGGCATTATTCCAGTTGATGTCTGTGGTCCCGCTCCATGTGGATTGTGCCATGGCCTGCCCGACGGTGAAGGCACAGAAGGTGATGGCGCAGAGGCTCGTGCAAATTGAGGAAAGACCAGAACGGCCCAGAATGTATTGATTACGATTTTTCACAGGATTTTGTAGTTTATGGAATGATTGAAGTAGGTTGCTAAACGGGAAAATTAGGATGGGAGGGAGCATGCTTGATACGCCCGTGGCTGCTGGGGATTGAAACCCTTAGGCCTCCATGAATTTTGATGACTCATGTTTGCAGAGGAACAAGGCCGGGGATAGTCCCCAAAACGGGGACAAGGGATCCATGAAAGTAAGGAATGGCTTTCATGAAAATTATTATATATCTATACCTGATAGATAATCAGTTGTGTTTCACAAGAATAAATTGCTTTATTTGGCTAATGCTGGGTCTGGCTGGGTGTCTACTACTTTCAGGCGAATGAAAACCTTCGGTTTTGTCCCCATCGGCACGCTGAAGATATGCTGGCCACCGGCGCCAGTGTCAGGAATCGGCGCCCACTCCTCTGGGTGTAGTGTCTCATTCCACTCTGCGCCGTAGTGGATACCGGCGATGCCGTTGGGTTCGATGAAGTTGACCACGCAGTTGTTACCGCTGACTTGTGCCGTTGGGATCTGGACGGAACCTCCCGAGGTGGGATCGAGTCCGAAGGCATATTCTAGCAGATTCACGAGACCGTCTTTGTCGAAATCAAAGGTATTGGCGCCGTTACCACTGTCGGTGGAGGAGCCGAAGTGGGCTTGCCGCCACAGGCTGATGTCAGACGAGGGTGGTGGCGCTTGTAGGGATTGGGCGAGCGGCGGTGCTATGACCACGTCAGCACCGTCCAATTGTTTCAAATAGGCGATGAGACTGGCCACCTCTGGTGAGGATAAATTGTAGCCGTTGCTGTTGCCGGAAATGTTGTGGGCGGAGCCAACCTCCGGGGTTACCGCACTAGCCAAGTAGTTTCCCACCGCGAATACATCCTCCAATGTGGCGGCCCTGCCATCGTGCAGATAGGGCGCGGAGGCATGAATCCCTAACAGAGTTGGGGTGTCGATGCCTGGCAAAGTAAAGGTCAGCCTTTTCCCAGAGGAGGGTTTAAGCGTGCCGATGTCGTGCAGAAACGAAGTGTCGGAAAGGTTGCCGAGCTGGCTATCATTGAATCCGTGACTCGGGGTGTGGCAAGTGGTGCAGCTCAGGGACTTGCCATTGACGGAAGGGGTGGTTCCGTTGAACAGAGCTTTGCCTAGTAGGGCTTGGGCGGTAAGATTGCCACTCGCCTCGCGGTGAGGACTTTTCTCGATGGTGGATGATCCCAGCGAGGTCACGTAGGCGGCCAATTTATCCAAGTCTGTAGAAGTAAAACCGGATCCGCCAAAGTGGCCTTGGATGACGGTTTGGAAGTCTTGCACCGCGTCAAAGTTGCCGGACCAATGCAGGTTCCCGTGGCCCATGCCAGCTTTACCACGGAGGGTGGTGGTGTTGCGGAGACCTTCACCACGAAGGCCGCTGAAGTCCCAAACCCGGCCGTCATGACCGCCGTCTTGGTGGCAGGATGCACAACTGAGATAGCTTTCCTGCCCCATCCGCTCATCGTTGGCATTGTAGAAAATCTTCTTGCCTTCGAACGCAGCGAGTAGAGTCGCATCGACCGGAGGAGGTGATGTTGGGAGGCTTGCGAGCGGTGAGGTTGGGAACTGGCCGGTCGCGAGAGCAGATTTTAGAGAAAAATAGTTCATCGTCCGATCTGTCAGGCAGTTCACATAGAGCACTTCTTTTAAAGGGTCGGGATCGAAATGAAGCCCCTGTGGAGCCAAGTCCGTCGCCATCTTTCCCGCAGGTTTTCGCGAATAGAGATCCAGCACTCTGACATGGTTGTTGCCCTGCATGGTGATGAACAGGTAATCGCCCCGTGGCGAAAAGGCCATCGCCGTGGGCTGCGAGGAGTCGTCGATATCGATCCGAAAGTTTGGGTCTTCCATGTTCGTTGTCAGATTGATCCTGGTGACCATCGCGCGGACGGTGTTATCATGATTGAGTTCTTTTCCATCGCTCCATTTGCCACGATAGATGTTATCTTTCTTGGCCGTGACATAGGCATATTCATGATAAGGATCGATCACGATACCCGCGAGGTAGTTAGGCAGACCGCGGCTGGAGGTGCCGTCTTCAGGGTCGGCGGCTGTATCAGGGAGAAGTGTAATGGCGTTTGGAGTCTTGGTCATCGTGCCATTGGAGATCGTGACCTGCTGGATCTCCCCGCCGGAATTGGGTGAGATGAAGCGGGTGATGAATAGTTTGTCGTCCGCTCCATTGATCGCGAGGGCAGCAGGGGTGGGTCCAACGTCCACGTAGGATGGCGCGCCAATGCTTGCATCGGTCACGGACATCCGTGCGACTTTGCCACTCCCATAAAGGGTGACATAGGCAACTTGTCTGTCTCCTGACAGCACCACATCATGCGGCCGCGAACCGGGAGGGAATGTTACTTTAGATACAAGCCCCCCGAAATTGCCCCCGCTGTAAGACCACATTTCCAAGGTGTCGTCATCGATACAAGTCACTAACATTCTCCGGCTGTTGTGAATCGCAATGCTTCGTGGATTTTTGCCGACGGAGATATCTCCAGATTTTCGGGTGGCGTTAAATGAGAATAACGATACCGAGTTGGAGTCCGGGTTGACCGTAAATATACGCCTGCTATTCGAAAAGGACTCAACAGCATTATTCGTGGTAACCTGGCTGCCACTCCTCGATGGTTTGACCGTGGCGGGTGGCAGTGGCCTTGCGACGGTCACCACCGTCGTCCGGGATACGCTTTGTGGGGGAGAACCGCTGTCGCTGATTCCGACGGTGACGTTGTAGTGCCCCGGGGTGTTGTAGGTATGACTGATCGATCCAGCCGTGGTGCTTGGGGTCGTCGTGTTACCGTCGCCGAACTCCCACGTGTATTTCAGGGGTGCTGTACCACCGGTGGCCGTCACGGAGAGCGGGACGCTGGTATTCACTTCATTGGGATAATTCGCGGTGATTTGTTGAGCATTGATGAGCAGGGGGCTGCCTGGTCCAGCCGTGGTGAAATCAAAGGAAAACGCATCGATGCCATTTCCAGACACGTCCTTGATGCCGCCCGCGGTCAACTGAACCCGATATTGGGTCGCTGGAAGGAGGTTGGCATCGGGGGTGAAGGTGAGGATGTCTTTGTCGTGCCAATTTAAGGTTCCGGCCACATCCGCACCGCCTGTCACGGGAAAGACGCGGACGTTGGTGCTGTTGATGGAGGCGTAATCAAGCGTTTCGTGAATCACGAGTCCGATGCGGGATCTGACGTGTTGATGGAGGGCATTTGCGGGTGGATTATGGTAGGCAACAGTCGGTTTTGCCGTATCCGGTGCGGCTTGATGGGCGAAGACGCGCATCGTGAAGCCGTTTGGAGGAGAGGTTGGAAAATCGTTGATGGATCCTTGCTCCATATTCGCCGCACTTACAAACATGTTACCCAGAGGCAGCATGTATTCTCCATCATGGGGAAGTTCTTTGATCAGGGTAGGCGCACCTGGAGTCGCATTGAGCAGAGGTGACATGTCATACAGGCCGGATCCTAGAAACATCGTGTTATCCTGGAATTGGGCGTATCGGGTCCGACCCCATAATCCCGTGGAGGTAGGACCGGGGGCGGTGGCTGAAGGTAGGTGAAGGACTTGTTCCAATTTGGACGGATCCTTGAAGCTCACGAAGGCGCAGTTATCAGTCCTGCCCGTAGCCCCTTCGGAATTGGGTAAGACCAGAAAGTGTTTGTAAAAGGCATACTCGTAAGCAGGGGCGTCTTCTAACCAAACGGCATCCGTCGGGCTGATAAAGTCGAGAAGAACTGGGTTGGCTGGATCTCCGATATCGTAGGTGGCCAAGCCCCGCTCCCCAGCCCGGATTCCGGCAACGATCAAAAGATTTCCGATGGGGGTCGGGGTACCGGAAAATCCAATAGGAAATTCGGAAACCGTCGATCCACCATTTCGTGCATCGGTTATTTTGATGGTTCCTCCGCCGTGATATTGGTATGGAAACAGAGTCAGCCCACGGGTGCCGTTATCCACCGTCGCGTAGCCAGGAAGCAGACCTTGGGTGATGTTGAGCGGATCTTTTAAATGGTTCACTGAGTTACCCCTTCCGTTGACTCGGTAAATTCCCTGACCCGGGCTTGTGGGCGTGGGGGCTGTGAGCAACGTGGAATAGGTGTGCATGGGGTTCGGGATGCCTCTTCGTGCGGTGAGGATCTCAGCAGGCTTTTTCAGGTTGGATATGTCCCAGACTTGAATCGAGGCAGAGGTGTCGGCTGTAGGCGCACCGCGAGTGTCCATGATGAGGTGGCCATTGATGTAGTCGAGAGCGACTGTCCTTGATGTGGCTGTTCCGTTGGTATTGGGCATGGTTTCGCTCAGCATGGCCCACTGGGTCAAGGTGCGGCTCTTCGGGAACCCTCCGACCCATTTGCTTACCAATGCGTTTTGTTCTTCCTCGAACTGAGTCGAAGTGAGGACGCTATCATAAATTTTTACCTCGCCGACCATTCCATTGATATACCGGTTGTTACCCGTGGTAGAGCCCAGCGTGACTGGCGCAGCGGTGGAAAAATCTCCAGCGACCCTGACGCCCGTCTGGGAGTTTCCCGTTTTGGAATCCCAGAACGTCCAGCCGCCTGTGGCTGCGTTGTAGTTCAGGGCCATGACAATGGTATCATTCCCGGCAACCCGTCCTGTGACGGCAAGGTTCCCTCCGCCCATATAGACGTTATAGGCCCCAAAACTGTCGTATCGCATCCCGAAGCCCGCACCGATCCCTGTTGAATTGCCAATGAGATCATTAAGGGTGTTCACCACCCCGTCACATTTGAAGGCGAGCAGCACGCAGAAGCCCTTGGCCCCGTCGGGATTGGTCGGGGTTTGGTTCAACCAACGGTCGGAATCCGTCGCGGAAAAGAGGGTCAAAGAGTTACGCGTCGTCCCGAAGTTGAGACCCTGCTTGCCGGATGCGGAGAGACTGGTGCTCGGATATAGAACACTGCCCACCGCTGGCACCGCGTTGAACAGCGTCCCGGCTTGATTTGCCCATTGAGAGACGACCCCGCCAGTGTTTTTTGTCACGCTGGTCGCCACGGTAGCGTCCAGATGCTGAATCGGCGTTTGCGTTTGTGCCTCGAGAGATCCTGCGCTCCACATCAAAAGCGCAGGTGCCATTATCCAAGCCAGATTCCTGGAGATTCTGGCGTGCGGGAGATTCTGCGGAACGGGGCCGCCTTTCGATGTGATATTGATGGGTTTTATATCATTCATAAGCGTGGGTTTATTATAATATATGTACATATTAAAAATCCCCATCGTCCTGTATAGTCCCCCAAAACGGGGACAAGGTCGGTTGCGATGCCACCTGTGGTCATCGGCTCACCGCGCAGAGGCTGATCGTAACCTTCTTCGCGAAATCCGAGATGCCACCCGACTCAACGCTCCAACGAATCGACATTCACCGCCCGGACTTGGATATCTTTGAAAAGCTCCGTCTCGGCGATTTTTTTCACCCGTGTGTCTTTTTGGTGAGTCCACAAAGCCGTAGTGCTGCCGTCTGCGTGGCGGAGGCGGAGGTTGTCGAGGTAGATGGTGTAGGTGCCAGCTTGGCCACCCGTGAAGACGACGCCGTGCTTGCCAAGCGGGCCGGGAGCAGAGCCGGCGAGTCCGATGATGCGGTGCTCCCAGATGCTCTTGCCATCGGCAATGCCGGGGCCGGTGCTTTGATCGCGGCCATGCTGATCAATGGCGGCGTCGGGCTTGAAGAGCGGACTGAGGACGTTACTTTTGCTGGCTTCTAGTGGGGAGTAGTAAGGTTGCCGTTTCGGTGTCTTCGGGGAAAAAGCGATGTCATACTCGATCCAGTCCGTCGCGTAATGCGTCCCGTTCCAGTTCGCCAGCGGAATGGTAAGACGATCTTTTACCTTCGCCTTGTCAGTGATGGTTACGGTGACGGCCAGAACCTCGCCTTCGGGCGCGGCAGGCTTGTGATACTTGGTCGGGGCGGGCTGATGGTTAAGCCCGGCACCGAGAGAATTCGCCCAGGCATCCATCTTCGCAACGAGTGTCTTAACGACCTCTGGATTCGCGTCGGCGAGGTTGGTGGATTCCGTTTCGTCTTTGGCGATGTCGTAGAGTTCGAAGTGGTCGGAGTGGCGATGCAGCTTCCATTTTTCCGTACGGAGGGCATCCGAACTACGCCAAATCCAGTAGTAGCTCTCCACGGGACTCGCGGTATTTTCGCGAAGGGCAGGCCAGATGTTTTTTCCATCGAGCGGACGAGTTTCCGGCATCTTCGATCCCGTCATCGCCATGAGCGTCGGGAACATGTCCAGGGCACCGCTGAGTCCTGTCCATTTTTTGCCGCCGACGAGTCCACCTTTGGGCCAATGCATGACCGTCGGGAGGCGCACGCCGCCGTCGTAGATCGTGTGCTTGTGGCCGCGCAGGGGAAGACTATTACCGGCTTGCATCGCGCCGTTGTCACTGGTGAAAACGAAGATGGTGTTATCCAGTAGACCTTGATTTTTTAGCTCGGCCTCGATGGCGGCGACGTTGTTGTCGAGCGCAGTGAGCATCGCGGCGTGGATGCGCTTTTCTTCGTTGGTGACACCACTGCCAGCCGTGGGGATTTTGGCGGCCATGGTGGGATCGATTTTTGCCAAATCAGTCTCCTTCGCCTGAAGCGGGGCATGGGCGATCTGGAAGGGGATGTAGCAGAAGAATGGCTGCTCTTTGCTGCTGCGGATGAACTCAAGCGCATGTTGCGTGAGCAGGTCGTCCGTGTAGCCCTTGTCGTCAGGGCGGAATTCTCGATTGTGCCACCAAGTGACTGGGCCTTTGCCATTGACGGTGCGGCGTGTGAACTGATCCGGCCCGCCGCCGTAATAGACCCACGCTTCATCGAAGCCGTGGACGTTCGCACCGTGACCGTAATCGGGTTTCTTGTTAGGCATGTGTTTGAAAGCCTCTGCAAAGTGCGTGGCGAACTCTGGTGACTCGGGATCATTGCCATTGTGCCATTTTCCAAAGACGCCGGTCCGATAGCCGTTCGCCTTGAATCCCTCGGCGATGGTCGTCTCCTTAGGATCGAGTTCGCCGCCCACCTCCGGCCCAGTTCCGACGCGGATGGGATGCCGACCCGTAAGCAGCATCGCACGCGTGGGTGAGCAGACACACCAGCCCATAAATTGTGTCAGTTCGACGCCTTTAGAAAAAAGCCGATCCATGTGCGGGGTGGGCACGCCGCCGCCGTGAGCGCTGATGTCGCCCCAGCCGAGGTCGTCGGCCATGATATAGACCACGTTGGGTTTAGTTGCAGTTTGTGCTGATATTGTCACTACGGAGACAAGCAGAAGTGAGAGGATGGAATAGACGAGTTTTCTCATAATGTTAGAGAGTATTTAAATGATGATGAGGATGTTTAACCGAGATATTGGCGAAGTGTTGCGATGCTGCGTGCGAATTCGGTTTTTTGATGCTGTTGTTCGAATTCCTTCGCATCGGTGCCAGCGGGTGCGGATACGATTTCTAGGGTGCGGCCTCTGCGACAGAGTGCGAGGAAGGCGGTCATGTCGGCCGCTTTCACGTCGGGGAAACCTTTCCAAAAAGCTTCAGTCAGATACGGGATGGGCCGTGAAAAGTTTGAAATACTTTCCACAAAAAGCGGTGCCGTGGGGCACAATTGTTTGAAGCGATTGACATAGGTTGGCACGTCCATCAGGCCAGCTCCGATGGAGGTCCATTGAAAGACTGCGCCTTCTGGTGACTCCCAGATCATGTAATCCCGCACGCTGCTACAAAGCACATGCGTGCCGAGTTTTTCGAGTTGCTGCATCGGGTCTTCCATGGCCCACAAGGCATTGCCGGGGTCCAGCATCGCGCCGCAGAGATCGGGGCCGGTGGCCTCGATGATGGCGAGCACTTCATCGCTGCGAGTGTCGCCGGCATGATTCTCGAAGGCGAACTTGATTCCCGCATCCAGTGCCCGATTTCGCACCGCTTTCATGGTGGCCACTGCCTCTTCCATGCGAGCCTCGATTCCACCGGGAGCGTAACGATCTTCGATGCTGCCGATCTTCACATTCACGGTGGGAGATCCCACGGCTACCGCCACTTGCACCGCCTTGACGAGTGCCTGCTCGGGTGTGCCCAAAGTGTTTTTAAAACCTGGCGAACTCTGGCTGATGCCACCAGCTCCGATACGGATCTGTATTCCTTTGGTGTCGGCCAGTGCCTTCAGTTTTGCCAGGTGGGAGTCCTCGAGGCTCTCGAAATAATGCAGGCCATTCAATAAAACGGCTTCGAGTTTTTGCTCTGCCGCATACTCGATGAGTGGCATGGCCAACCACTTCATGGCACGTACGGAGTGCGCATCAAGACCTAGCTTGATCTTCGGTGAGGCTACTGTCTCACTGTGTGCCAAGCGGGGGAGAGCTGCTGAGGAAATGGCGGCCATCGTGATTGTCTTGAGCGCAGAGCGGCGTGAAATGGAAGGTAGATCGATAGACATAATAGGCACTTGAAATTACAACTTGAAGAACGGTTCCCACTCCTTGCGAGGAGGAGAACCTTTGAGGAGTTCGTTAGCGACTTTGTGGTTGGTGATTTGATCGAAAGCCAGCTTGCCGGTCGCGCCGAATGCCATCAAAATCGCCACCTGAAACGGGATCTCGCAAACGTCATCCGCATCCCGACTCGCGCTTGCATCGTTGACAAATGCTAATCTTCCAGCCGGGAGCGCTGCTTCCGACAACACCGCAAGACCGAAAAAGAGGCTACATAATTTGATCCACTTCATCGGTCAATTATTCGGTTGGTCTGACCGGGAGTTCGAAAGTGAGTGGTTTCTCGGCGCGTAGCATTCTTCCCGCTTCGCCCGTTAGCCAGAGATAGAAATCGGATGGCTTTCCATCCATATCGATAAACTTCGCCACCTTTCCGACGGGCGGTTGATCACTGCATTTGAAGATTGCCGTGCCTTCGTTCACCTCGTCGAACATCGCCACATAGAGCATCGTCGCCCCGGCATTGATCGCAGTGGATATTTGGTTCCAATAGAACTTTCCACCTTGGCGAGGAATCGAACCCACGGGTTTAATATCATCGGGAAAATCGAAACGGCTCAAGTTATGCCAGCTAAAGCCTGGATACACACAGGGCACGTAGTCCACGCCATTTGCTTTGCACCATTTGATGTCCTCAAGGATCATATCGCGATAACGATCCATATCATTATGTAAAAGCGGCGAAAAGCGTTGAACCGTCCAAGGAAGGACAATGTCTGCTTTTTTGATCAGTTCGTGCAGATAGGGATCGGGCAGACAATCCACGTTTAAGTCCCGCCAATAAGTAGGAACCCCGAGCATGACTGAGCAACCACCATACTCTGGATCGTTCTTCAGAAAGTCGATAAATCGAGCCAAGCCAATGTCACGTATATTGTATGAGCGGTCGGGAAACCCAACTCCCCAAATGGTGACGAGCGGTTTATTGTTATGGAAGAGATACGTTTTTGCTCCCTCTTGATGGGTGACCTTCAGGGAATCGACTAAGTATTTCCAATCTTCAATGAGCTGCGAGCAATCTTGGTTGGAGGATTTTAATCCCGACAAATCATACATCACGCCAATTGCGCGTTCGTATTTCGAAGCCGCCCGTAACGCATTCCTGAGCACTTGGGTGGAACCACCTTGGCGGGCATCGGGATGGGTTGCACTGAAGAAGCGTTGCATGAAAACTCCATCCACCCCGTATTGCTTCATCCACTTGAAATGCAAATCTACGGTGCTTTCATCGTTAGAACTGAAGAAATGAGCGGGTTTTCCATCGGCCAATTTCAAGCCAGTTTGATAAGTGACCTCATACTCAGTCACGTCGGGCCACATATCGAGCCTGACCTTGCTTTCATCCGCATACAAAATTCCATTCTCTGGCTTGCGAAACCAACCTTGGTAACCCGCCATCACCAAGCCTTTGTAGGCAGGAAACAGAGTGGACTTGGAATGTTCTGCAAACATCTGGCCACTTAAGCCAAGGGCGATGGCAATCAGTAAACTCGATAGTCGTTGATTCATATAAAAATGAGGAGTGTGAAATTTCCTTTTGTGAGGTCCTTTCAGATCATGGGTGGCTTACCTTGAGTCTTATGAAATAATGCCCTTCCCCAATTGGGACGGTCAGCGTCACATGGTCATGTTCACCCTCGGTGCTATTGAGCACTTCAGCAGGAACTAGGTTAGTCCAAGTCGCATCGGTCAACTCAGGAGAACCTTGAAGGATGACTGTCAGACTCGTATCATCGTTGCGGCGCTTGAATGAATAACTGAGTGAATTGCCCGTCTGCACTATGGTAGGTTTGGTGTCGTTGCCTGAATCTGGATTTCCTGCGATGGCATACTCGAGCAGATTTTTCCATCCGTCTTGGTCGTCATCATCATTTGCCGCTCCCACGCTATTGGTAGATGACCAAGCGTCATACCCAATAAGCGGGATCGCAGTGGTGATCAGTGTCTCGTTCAGCCCTGAATCATAGATGACTGAAATCGCAGCAGGGGAGGTGATGTAACCCGAAGTGATATATCCATTTGCCACCGTGACCCTATTCCCTTCGATTTGGAGTAGCCCGCCGGGATTGATCACAACCTTTGCTCCATTGCGAAGATCCCAGCCATCGGTTCTCACAATGCCCCCAGCAAGAATATTCAACGTGCCACTCAGCCCAGTATAGTTGGTTGATCCATCATCACCTCCAATATTCAACTGACTATCTGAGTCGATGAGTCCGCCATTATGAACGTTGATTACAGACGCTGCAGCACGCGGATTGGTTCCAGAAAACTGAAGGCTGAGAATGGGTTGCATTAAAGTGCCATGCACATTCACTGTCGTTGTCCCCCGAAATCCAATGTTCACTTTATTTGAGTGATTCAATTGTGCCCCGGCACTGATCGTGAGAGTTGCCTCCTTATTAAAGCCGACGGTGCCTATATTCGCGTTCAGCACAGAACCGGAGCTTATTGTTAAACTACCCCCACCAGAGGGAGATGCTTGGCGATCTCCGATGCGATACTCATTGATGGATTGGACGCTATTGAGGGTCACATTTGAGAGACCAAATGTGAAGTTATCAGTTGAGCTCGGAAGAAGAGGAGTCACAGAGAATGGGCCGGCCCAGGCAATGCCACTCGACCACGCTCCTGATGTTTCCCAATTTCCTGTTCCTCCGGTATAGGTCAAGAATGGAAATGCAGTAACCAAGATGCTGAAACTTTGCGGAACTTGGGTTGTCCCGTCACTGACTGATAATATTACTGGATGAGAGCCGACTGCGCTCGCAGTGGGTGTTCCGCTTAAGACCCTTGTAGCCGAGTTGAATGTCAACCACGCAGGAATGCTCACTGAACTGTAGGTCAAAACATCACCATCAGCATCGGTGGCTTGCAGCGTATAATTGTAAGGCGAGTTTGCGGTCGCACTGTTCACCGGAACAGACTGAATCACCGGTGCATTGTTTCCCTCTACGATCCTCATCTGATCGATGGAAAAGCTACCTGCACGCGAATCTCCATCAAAAATTCGGATAGATGTGATATCCTTCCATTGCGGGCTGCCCCCGTTCATGATTTGAAAACTCGACAAGGGTTGTGAGACAAGCACCCATGACGGAGATTGTCCAATCACAGTGGGGGTTGATTGAATCAACGTTCCCCCGGAGGCGGAAACAAACCCAACTTTTACCGCCCCCCAGTCCACAGCATTCGCCCCATCACCTCGAATTCGATATTCAATCGAGCCGCTATTCGCAGCATAGTAGGTAAGATCCATATTCTTGATCAAAATACCCTCATTGTCCGTCCCAGTGGGACAAACCAATTTCAGAGACGAGAGTCCTTCATGGGCAGTTGAAGAGCTAGATAAAGTGGAATTAGATGATTTCCATCGGCTGCTATTAATTGGATTATTCTCCATGTAATCGACCAAAATTTGACGATTGGCAGACTGGTAATTTAGCCCCAGCTCTTCTTCAATCACGGCATTGCTATCGTTGGAATACAACGGTTGACTAGGAACGTGCCCCACGTTTAGCAAATGAAGCATCTCTTTTCTCCCCTGAAAATTGTTATAGGCGGCATAGACGGATCCTGGAACGGTTGTCGTATCGATAAAACCGGCAGCAAAGTAGCCTCGGACCGTTGGGTTCATGAGGGCGGTAAAATTAACGCCGTCATAGTATCTCGAAGCGGTTAACATATTTGGGTCGGAGGGTGCTGTTCCAGCAAAGGTCACCCAGCCCGGCCAGCCTGCCCTGCGGTTATATCCTGGAGCGGCATGATCGCAGAGGGCAGGGCAAACGGCGACTAAGGCGGTTGTCTCGGGAACTAAATAGCTCGTCGCGATCGCTTGACCCGCACCTTGGCTAAATCCCTGCATCACCAAATGTTGCTCATCCCATTCAGGCAAAGACATGAGATGACGCGCTGCGACGTAGCACCGGCTAAACATCCCTAAATAGTAAGAAGTCTCACGGCTGGTGCGACCGTAAACATTGTATCCATTGAGCTCATTGTTTCGATAGTTGGTGTAGTAAGCTGCAGGCTGTCCATTTAACAGTGGATGGGGATTGATGTTGAATGCGATGGCTCCCTTACGGGCCCAAGCCTTCACATCGCTCGTCCCGATACTGTAGGTTCCTGCACCATAAAAAATCATTGTTGCCGGAAACGGGCCTGCACCTTTTGGTTTTGCAAAATAGCCATACGCATTCACGCCTGCTTGCGTGCCAATGGCTCCGCCGCCTGCATTGAGTTCATAGGAATAAACATCAATAGTAGCGTCTGATTCAGCTGCCAGGAAGGTAATTACCGCATTGTTCGGCAGCGCGTCTAGTGCTGCTTTCTTCCCGTCCCAGAAGGTGGCGAGGTCTGAAGGAGGTAGGTTTTCAGGAATGATATCCCACGGTTGGCACGTTGCTGCACCTGCTGGATCATCGTTTCCGAAACCGTTGTTGTTATAATCCACATCCATTTGCAGAAAGCACGGACTAGGAACCGTGTATGTGACCGTAGCAGCCCCTGAGGCGTCCACGGTAACGGATCCGCTTTTAACGATGTTGTATCTATCTTTGAAAATGCGGTAGTTGCGCACAGACCCATTGGTCAGATCAGTATCAATTGAAAAGGTGACAACCTCACCACTGTAGTAGAAATCGCCATCTCGCGTCGTTGAAATCGTGATTTGAGCTTTTGCGCCCACAACACCCGTGATCAGCAATAAAAATACTAATAGACAGCTCCATTGATTGTTCTTGATCATAAACTTGATAGTTGACGGCTTATCGGAGCCGCTTGCTCTTTTGATGTTCATAAAGGTTAGTGGGTGAGATACTAGCAGGCTTGATCGGCTCAAACCACTTTCCCATCGGGTCTAGTTTTGGGGGGCTGTCTGTTGTCACAGCGATCATATTTTGAAAGAGCGACCATTTGTCTGGCGTTTCTCCGATACTAGAGGAGGCGGAGATGTTCCAGAAGGT
>JANORE010000025.1:0-4603 GCA_031415155.1 Akkermansiaceae bacterium
CGGCAGTTCTTGCCCCGCGAGAAATGCCAAAGCCCGCTCGCGTTCTTCTTTGGAAAGCTGGATCCCGCGCATCCCTTGAAGCTGCCGCACTCGTTCATTCACAGTCTCTTTCCCGGTCGCCAGAACAGCAAGAACTGCGGCGGGTTCCACCACCTTCGCCCGAAACTGTAGTGGCTGTCTATGACTGCCGCTAAATGCCGCTTCTCCCATTCTTTCACCTCCTCCAGTTCCCTTCTCTCTATATTGTGATCCAGTCTTCGGAACATTCCCTCTCGCCGCAGCGGAAGTTTTAGCTTGGCTCGCGGATTCAGACTTTCTCCATTCAATTCCAACCCACAGCCCTACTGCCAGTGCGAGGAAGATCACACCGCAATAATTCAAAGTGTTTTCTGACCACTGAACTCCAAGAATTATTTTAGTCCGGCGCACGGTTTGAAATTACGGTTTTTTCACTGAATTTGGAGAAAAAGAGTTAGAAAAGGGATCAGTCCTTGGGTTTAAGTGTTTTCTCATATTTCTGCAGGATTTTTAGGCTTGTTGGATCCTTCCTTGCCCGGTTCACCAGTTGCTCATCGCTGCAGGGTGACCCATACAGAGTCGCTTGGCCAGCCAATCGTTCGTCATTGAAGTGTGCCTTTTCACCAGAGACGCACAGATCACCTTGCGTGGGTCTCCTTTTCGTAACAGATTTAAATCTTCCTCGCTCTCGAGTAGCCCCAGCCCGGCCCCGACCACGCGGATCATCCGCTCCGCCTCACTCTCTGACCCCACTCTCCATTCTCTTAATTTTCATTTAAGACTATTGATTTCTAATATTCGATATACCACCAAATTCGCTTCCGGCACGTTGGACCAGCTTGAGAATTCCCAGACTCCCGGTTTGGGCACAATAGACATATGGAATCTGCCTGGTGAAGATCTTCTTGGTCTTTGTGAAATGAGATCTAACCACAGATGAGTAGAATCTCCTTTACCTCTAAATTCAGCCTCTACCGAAAACCGAGATTTGTCTTTATTAACGGGCGAGAGGAGCTCTCCATGCTCATCCATCCAAACGGATTTGTTACCTTGCATCGCGGGGAATCTACACTCTTTCCACAGCGTCGCTCGCCCAGAAAGCCACTGCAGCGCCTTTTCGCTGGTTTCAGGCGTCGACTTCTTTAGCACTTCCATGTCCTCTGGTTTCACTTGATATAACCTGATTTCTATCTGCCAAGATCGGTGGCTAGGATTCGGATTCACGACGCTTTTCTTTTCTTCTGCGGAATACTCCCACATCATCGTAACTGATTCTGCATCTCCCCAGAAACCAGTCTCTACCCACCGCGATGTTGGCAGACAGGCCATTCCACTCCGATGAAAACAACGATATTCTTTACGCCCTAACTGCAACCGAACGTCGGTGTTGGAGTCCACCACTAAACCAGAATCATCGTGCGATCCTTGCCTTTCGATTTCCACACCTAGATCCAGAAGTGTTTCCCCACTTTCTTTCTGGAATCCTATCGGTTTTTTTAAATTAAATCGTCTGTTTTGCCATGGGTCATTCTCGGTAAACTGAGCCAATTTTTTGACCCCATGAAGCTTCAGCACTTCGTCGATCGTATCCGGTTTTCCAGCTTTTTCTGGATCACTCAGCACCGCTCGCACTGCAGGCTCATCTTTTACAGGCATCTGGCAAACCACCATCTGCCAGCTTTCTTCCCCCCGTGACAACGCGGAAAAACTAGCAAATAAAAACACCCAACCAAGGCGGATGAAACATCGCTGAACCATTGCTAAAATAGATTTCATAATTTTAAGTTAGAATTTTTCAATCTCTGTAATTTTTTCGAGGGAACATCCGGGGAGAGAGGGACCCGGCTTGCCGGAAAGGTCCTGGACCGAGATGAAGCATTACTCCGCTCACGTCACATGTTCCCGCAGGACCAGCAGCTCGCGTGATCAGCCGCCAGCGGAATGTTTGGCGTTGCGGAGCGACGATCTTCAAGGAGGAAGAATTACGATAGGTGTATTTCCTTCAGCAAAACCCGCGTGAGCTTCCCTAAAGTCATCTCTTTTTTGCTTAGCTACGCCACTCAGAATTTTGGTCATTCTATCTTTTAATGATATAGTCGTGCTTTTAACTTTTACTCGATTGAGGGCCGCAACCACTCTAGCGTGATTAAAATTATCAGTTACAAAGTAACCCATTCGTCCCATCGGGAACATGACTACTTGTAAAATTTTTTCGCTGATTGAGTTGGCTTCGTATTTTTCAATCATATCTTCGATAACAGTCATGTAATCTTGGGATAGCAATTGTCCTAATCCATAAATAGCTAACTTTTTCGCCTCATCGCCACCATCAATTTTGTCAAGGTTTGAAATTATCTGCGCCCAGTCTACACTGCACT
The DNA here is from genome assembly GCA_031415155.1 of Akkermansiaceae bacterium. GTDB lineage: Bacteria > Verrucomicrobiota > Verrucomicrobiia > Verrucomicrobiales > Akkermansiaceae > Luteolibacter. Next base: position 2,397 of record JANORE010000025.1, read on the forward strand.
TCCCCTGTAGATTGAGCATTTCTTGTGATTGCAGTAGGTTTCCTTCGTCGATTGCCGTCTCGATAAGATGTAGCCTCTTTTCAGTGATCGCTTTGATTTTTTGATTGATTTCAGTCATATCGTATTCGGCTCCGTGTAATTTCTGAAAGAAAAGTATGATGCTTAAAGCAATAAATATAGTTCTTGGAATTTTCATGATTTTTAGGGTGTATATTTATGAAATCTAGCGGGTAGATATTTCACCCGGCGCCTCGTCGAATCCAGAGAAAAAAACGATCAGGCACTCCTATGGATTCACAACCCGCAGTGCCACTTTCTTCAGGATGACCGGGGTCGCATCGTTCCTCACAAGATTTGCTGCGAGTTCCTTCACTTCTTTTCCACCGCCCTCACCTGCAATGGAGAGTGCGGTGACTCGCACGGCCAACGTGCTATTCGGATCTACTGCAAGAGCCAGCGCCTGCTGTCGGACTTTTGCCAGACTCTTTGGCTGCTGGTCACGCGCGTAACCTCGGCTCAGGGCGATCAGGGCAGTGCCGGGGGTGGTTTCATCGGAAGTGGCCACGGCCCGCCAGAGAGCAGCGTCGATCGCAGGTTGCGGCCCCGCCGTTTCCCAGTAGAGACCAAGATGTTGCATGATGTAATCACGGACCACCGGATCTGTTTCAGGCTGAAATGCTATCTCACTGAGTGCTTTTGCCATCCCGGGCCAAGGTGTCTCTTGAAGCCGAAGCGCGGTGAGCAATTCGTCAGACAGCCATTGGGTGGAACCCTTGCCCATTCGATCAGCTACAGTCTTTCCGGAGAGAAATCGTGACGCAGCACTACGGTCAGCCTCTGAAAAATTCCCGCCACGCAACCCTTGCAGAGCTCGGACTCGGGAACCGACATCCAGTGGGCCGTCGTCGAGACAACTGCTCAGCGTAACAGATAGCGCCGAAGGATATTCGTCAGCTTCGTCTGCTGTATTTTGGTCCACATTCCCGCGACTTCCTAATCGTGGTAGGGGTGCGCTATTGTTTGCTCTACTCAGAATCTTGTGAGACTCTGTCACTTGCTTAGTTGTTGCCTTAGGCCTGATCAACGAGGACTGATCACTTGGCAATTTATTCAACCATATCCAGATGGCAATCCCACCCGCACAAAGAAAAACTACGATCCCGATTGTAGCAAGACGATTAGGAGATCTCATTGAGAAAATCATCACATTCTAAAATTCTAGTAAGAAATCAATATCTGTATATATAGTCGATAGTCAAAAAGCTATTGGCGTTGATCGATCAGCTCTTTAATGGTATTCCAACCATTCTTATAAACATAAACTTTATATCCTCCATAAATCAAATGTCGGGCCACAGTCATTGATGAATCGCAACTTCTTCCATAACAATAAATCACCATCTTACGTTCCTTCCACTTATCTAAAACAGGAATGACTTTCTCAGGACTATTCATTACATCTTTGAGAGTCATGTTGATCGAATCAGGAAGATGCGAAGCTTCATATGCACTCGGCTCACGAGAGTCAATTTTCAGGATGCTTTTATCAAACACAAAACTCAGGTCATCATTGCTAACAATTTTTACGGTATGGTCTATGTTCGCTTGGCGATCTTTTGAACAGGATGCCAAATAAAAGACCATAGCGGCCAGCAAAGATGTTTTGACCATGTAGAATTGAAATTTTTTCGAGTGTAAGCCGCTCAACAGGAGAATGAATTATCGGTGTAAGAAATACTCGAAAGCCGACGGAAGAAATACATTAATGTTCAGAATCGAGATTCCATCTTCATCCGACCTCCGCAATACTTTGAGCGATAAGAGTCGGAAAAACTTGTCAACGGGTAAGGGGAAATATTTTTCCATTTCAACTTCGGTGCCATCCAATACAAGATTCCCAATAATATCACCTGGTCGTATGTCCGAAGCCTTTGCAACAGAATTGTCTGCCACTCCTTGAACCAGACATCCGTCGTTACTAGGTTTGCTAGCAAAAAAAATACCCACCCTTACCCGTTTTGAAGTAGGGTTCTCAAGATGCCAACCACTCTTCGGTCTGGGCAAAGCTAGCGCGTGATTATAGAACTCAGGGTTCTCTTTTAAAATTTCGAATTTCAATAACGCGTCCTTTGTGTCACCTAACAAAGGATAGAGTTCGAACTTTTCGATGAGGTTTTCGTATTCTTTTAGTTTCAAGAAAGACTCGA